>NZ_JBTSDU010000020.1:0-31902 GCF_054605595.1 Georgenia sp.
CCGGACCCGACCCGCGGACGAGACCCAGCTGCGCAGCATCGCCGGCATCGGCGATGCCAAGCTCGAGCGCTACGGCGCTGCGATCCTCGAGGTGGTCGGTGGGACCGGCTGACGAGGCCGCCATCGTCCGCATGGGCCCGGCCGGGATCCGCCGCGCCGACGGGGGCGAGTCGTCACAGCTGCGGGTCGACCGGCTCGGACTCCAGCGCCGGCACTTCGAGCGCCGTTTGGTGCCCCGCAGCGGCTCGCCGTCGACGAACTGCGTAAGGGCCTCGATGCCCAGCCCGTCCTCGTGCAGCGCGAGGGTGCGCTCCTTGTCGAGACGGCGGCCCCGGAGCGGGTCGAGGGAGTCGGGCCCGCAGATCATTCGCAGGTAGTCCCGGCCTCGCACCTCCGGTCCTGGCTGGATGCGCCGCCGGGCACGACCGGTTTCATGACCATGCCCTCGTCGCCTGCCGCAGTCAGAGCCAGCCACCGCAAGGTGGCGTCCTCCCGCTGTGCTGCGGACGACATGTCCACGAGCCGGTGCCGGATCTGCGTGATCAACGGGTCCGTGAGCCGGCCGATCTGGTCCGGGAACCACCGGTGCGAATGCGCCACCGCCTCGGCATGCGGGGCGATCACCGTCTCGGTGGAACGACACCGACGAGCTCGTGCACTGCTCGACGCCGCACGGGGATGCACCTCCGCAGACCGTTCGGCACGTGTTTGCCAACGCGCCGTGCTGCGGCAACCCGGGGTTCCAATGAGGCGGCAACGGTACTGACCGTGACCAGTGCGACCATCCCCGACCTCGAGGTGACCATGTCGCCCCGCGAACCGATCGCGCGGCGACGGCGGACAAGTTGGAGGCAGGCAGGGCTCGCCGCGATCCTCATCGTGCCCAACCTCGTCCTGTTGATCCTGTTCACCTACCGGCCGCTGGTCGACAACATCCGGCTGTCGTTCTTCAACTGGAACATCTCCTCGCCGACCGCCACTTTCATCGGATTCGACAACTACGTCGAGTGGTTCACCGACCCGGTGAGCTGGGACATCGCCAAGAACACGGTGATATTCACGGTCTTCGCGCTCGTCGGCTCGATGATGCTCGGCCTGGTGCTCGCGCTGCTGCTGGACCAGCGGCTCCGCGGGCGCAACATCGTGCGCTCGATGGTGTTCGCCCCCTACGTGATCTCCGGAGCAGCAGTCGGTGTCGCGTTCCAGTTCGTCTTCGACCCCGGCTTCGGGCTCATCCAGGACCTGCTGGGGTGGATCGGCGTCGAGTCCCCGCACTTCTACCAGCAGCCCGACTGGTCGTTGTTCATGATCACCACGACGTACGTGTGGAAGAACCTCGGCTACACGTTCGTCATATACCTCGCCGCCCTCCAGGCCCGCCGGGTGGACCTCGACGAGGCCGCCGAGATCGACGGCACCTCCGCGTGGCGGAAGTTCTGGCGCGTCACGCTGCCGCAGCTGCGCCCCACCACCTTCTTCCTGTCGGTGACGGTGCTGCTCAACTCCTTCCAGGTCTTCGACATCATCCAGGTGATGACCGGCGGTGGCCCCTTCGGGACCTCCACGACGACGGTCGTCTACCAGGTCTACCAGGAGACCTTCGTCAACAACCGGGCGGGCTACGGCGCCGCCGTCGCGACGATCATGTTCGTCGTCGTCCTCCTGGTCACCGTGCTCCAGGTGCGACTCCACGATGGGCAGGACTGAAGCCATGATCACCACCACGGACACCCACCCCGCCCTCCCTCCCGTCCCGACGCTGCAGGCCACCGCGGACCCGGTCCACACCGCGGCCCAGCGCAAGCGCGCCCGGCGTGAGGCCCCCATCGGTCCGAAGGGACTCGGCTCGAAGGTCCTCGGCTATGGCGGCATCGTCCTGACGGCGCTGCTCATCGCGGTGCCGCTGTACTTCATCGTCATCACGTCGCTGAAGACCCACCCGGACATCTACTCCGACCCCATCACCTGGTGGCCCAACCCGTTCGCACCCGAGAACTACAGCTACGTGATGAGCGAGGTGAACTTCGACAGGTACCTGCGCAACTCGGTGATCATCACCTCGCTCCTCACCGTCGTGGAGGTGGTGCTCGCCATCCTCACCGCGTACGCGTTCGCGTTCCTGCGCTTCCCGGGCCGGAAGATCCTCTTCCTCGTGGTCCTGGCCAGCCTCATGGTGCCCAACCAGATCACCATCATCTCCAACTACGCCCTCGTAGCCGGCTGGGGCTGGCGCAACACCTTCCAGGGCATCATCGTTCCGCTCGCCGGCGTCGCCTTCGGCACCTTCCTCCTCCGCAACCACTTCCTTTCCTTGCCCACAGAGGTCATCGAGGCCGCCGAGATGGACGGCACCGGCTTCTTCCGCAAGCTGTTCCGCGTGATCCTGCCGTTGTCCTGGCCCACGGTCGCGGCGCTGACGATGATCACCGTCGTCACCGAGTGGAACCAGTACCTCTGGCCCTTCCTCATCTCGGACACCGACGCCGTCGCCCCCCTGCCCATCGGCCTGACCCAGCTGCAGAACAACGAAGGCCTGACCAACTGGGGTCCGGTGATGGCCGGCACCGTCCTGACCACCCTCCCGATGCTCATCGTGTTCTTGATCCTGCAGAAGAACATGATCAAGGGCCTGACCGCGGGGGCCGTCAAGGGCTGACCCGCGCCACTCCGGCACCTGCCGGCACGTCCCCAGCCGGCACCGCCGGCCCACCAGCCGCGGGAGACCCCCGCCGTCGCCCGCCCGAAGTCCGGTGGCCGACACCAGCGTGCACATCGGTGCACACCACGAGATGGAGAACTCAAGACATGGCCTTTTCACGACGTTCCATGCGCGCTGTCCTGGCCGCCGGGGCACTGTCCCTCGCGGTCGCCGGCTGCGCGAGCACCGGCGCCACCGGCAGCACGCCAGACGCCGCCGCCGACGCCACCGCAGCCGCCGAGGACGGGGGTGAAGCGGGCGATGGCACCATTCAGTTCTGGTCCAATCACCCCGGCGGGTCCAAGGACCTCGAGCAGACCATCGTCGACCTGTGGAACGAGGAGAACCCGGACACCCCGGCCGTCCTCGTCGACGGTGGCGCCAACTACGAGGAGCTCGGCCAGAAGTTCAACGCCGCCCTCGCCGGCGGCGGCCTGCCCGACGTCATCGTCGCTTCCGACGTGACCTGGTTCAACTTCGCCCTCACCGGCGCCACCGCGCCGCTGGACGAGATCTGGGACGAGGCCGGCGTCGACGCTGACTCCTACGTCGACACCCTCCGCGAGGACTACGCCTTCGACGGCAACCACTACGGCATGCCGTACTCGCGCTCGACGACGCTCATGTACTTCAACACCGACGTTCTCGAGGCCGCCGGCCTGCCGACCGACCGTGGCCCGCAGACGTGGGACGAGTTCGCCGAGTGGGCCCCCAAGCTCGTCGAGGCCCAGGGCGGCAACCCCGCCCTCGTGATCCCCGACGGCACCTCCTACCTCGACTGGTACTTCCAGGGGATGGTGTGGACATTCGGTGGTGCCTTCTCCGATGGCTGGACCCCCACCTTCACCGACGAGGCCACGATCGCGGCGGCCACGTTCCTGCAGGAGCAGGTCGCGGCCGGCCACATCCAGATCACCAAGGACGCGAACAACACCTTCGGCATCGGTGACGCCGCGGGTCTGCTCCAGTCCACCGGATCTCTCGGTGGACTGACCGAAGCGGCGACCTTCCCGTTCATCACCACCTATCTCCCCGGCCCGACCCCGGGCGCGACCACCGGTGGTGCCGGCCTCGCCGTGCCTGCGGGCATCAGCCAGGAGCGCCAGGTCAACGCGGTCAAGTTCATCGACTTCCTCACGAGCACCGAGAACACGATCAGGTTCACGCAGGCCACCGGTTACATGCCGGTGCGCAAGGACGCCCTCGAGGACCCGGCCGAGCAGGCCTACCTCAAGGAGAACCCCAACGCGGAGACCGCGATCCGCCAGCTCAACGAGAACACCGCGCCCCAGGACTACGCGCGCGTGTTCGTCCCCGGCGGCGGCGCGCGCATCGGCGCGGCCCTCGACCGGATCACCATCGGCCAGGAGGACGTCGCCAAGGTGATGCAGGACCTCCAGGACGAGACCCAGCAGGTCATCGACCGGGACATCACCCCCAACCTGAACTGACCTGCCCGCATCACTGAAGGACTGCGAGGAACACCATGGCCACGATCGAGTACCGGCAGGCGTCACGGATCTACGACCCGACGCGCCCGGCCGCCGTCAACCGCATGAGCCTGGCCATCAAGGACGGCGAGTTTCTCGTACTCGTCGGTCCCTCGGGCAGCGGCAAGTCCACCGCCATGCGCATGCTGGCCGGTTTGGAGCCGATCGACGAGGGCGCCGTCCTCATCGACGGCTCGGACGTCTCGGAGACGCGGGCTCGGGACCGCGACGTGGCCATGGTGTTCCAGTCCTACGCCCTCTACCCGAACATGACGGCCCGGCAGAACATGGCGTTCGCTCTGGAGAACGCCCGATTACCCAAGGATGTCATCACCGTCAGGGTCCAGCGTGCCGCCGAGATGCTCGAGCTCGGCCCGCTGCTGGACAAGAAGCCTCACGCGATGTCCGGCGGACAGCGCCAGCGCGTGGCCATGGGCCGCTCGATCGTGCGCGATCCCAAGGTCTTCTGTCTGGATGAGCCACTGTCCAACCTCGATGCCAAGCTGCGCGTGTCCACCCGCGCCCAGATCGCCGCCCTCCAGCGTGAGCTCGGCGTGACCACCGTCTATGTCACCCACGACCAGACGGAGGCCATGACGATGGGCGACCGCGTCGCGCTCCTCAAGGACGGTGCCCTCCAGCAGGTGGCCGAGCCCACGCACCTCTACGAGCATCCGGGCAACACGTTCGTCGCCGGTTTCATCGGCTCGCCGGCCATCACGCTCATCGACGGCGTGAGGGTGCGTGAGGGCCGGGCCCTGCTCGGCCGGGAGCACGCCCTCGACCTCGGGCTCTCCCGCGAGCTCGCCGCCAAGGCGGCCGACTCGGTCATCGCGGGGATCCGGCCCGAGGCTTGGCAGATCGTCGGGGTCGGGGCGCAGGCGCCCGCCGGCGACGCCTCCGTCCCGGTACGCGTCACCCTGGTGGAGCGGCTCGGCGCCGAGGCCTTCGTCTACTGCACGCCGATCATGACGGAGGACGCGACCGTCACGGTCCGCGGGGGCCGCATCGCCATCCGGCTCGACACGAGCACCAAGCACATCCACACCGGCGAGACGCTGCACGTCCGCCCCACGTTCGGCTCCGCCTCGTTCTTCGACCCCGAGACCGAGATCAACCTCGAGTACCTGTGAGCTGCGTGACGCGGCTCATGCTGCTGCGGCGTGCTCAGTTGTGGGGGCCTTCCATGACGGACGCGTGAGCGCGGCCGCCGCCGGTCTGCCCGGCCTGGACCCGTGCACGCCGGTGGTGGAGTACGGCGCTGTCACCGGCCTGGCGGCGCAGGGCCTGCTCGGCAAGACCGGTCCTGCGACCCTGGCGGACAACGCACCCGGCATGCGCGCCGTCATGGCCGGCAAGATCGCGGCGGGACTGTTGCCCGGCGTCCGCGTCCGCGTCTGGGACCTCATCCGCCGGCCGCGCACGCCCAGCGGCGAGGGAGACGATCGTGGGTGGTCACGCCCGGCTGGGCCACCGGGGCGACGTCGTCGAGGCGTGTCTGTGCGATGCGGCGATCGCCATCGGTGGGCAGCGCCCCGGAACGCCACGGCGGCGCTGTCATGCCGGCACCTGGGACGCCCGCTCATCGTCGTGGGCGATCTTCCGGAGTCGCAGCGCAGTGCCCGGGCGTTCGGGCGTGGCGCGGAGAAGCGGATCCCGAGCCCACCACACGAGACCTTGCCAGACCCTGCTCGACGCCGGCCGCGACTCCTCCTAGCGGGGCGAGGTGGAGTAGCGATCGGCGGCGTTGGAGACCCGCCTCAGTAGACGATGCGGAAGACCCACACGGCGAGCGTCATCGTCGTCGCCGTCACCAGCACGATGCCGATGAGGTTGAGCCACCAACCGGCCTTGACCATCTGGGGGATCGTGACGTAGCCCGACCCGTACGCGATGGCGTTGGGCGGGGTGGCGACCGGCAGCATGAACGCGCACGTGGCGGCGAGCGCGACAGGGATGGTCGCGAGCAGGACGGGCATGTCGATGCCCATCGCGATGCCGCCGACGACCGGGAGGAACGTCGCCGCGGTGGCGGTGTTGGACGTCAGTTCCGTGAGGAAGAGGACGAGGGCGGCGAAGATGACGACCACGAGGATGGTCGGTACCCCACCGAGGGTTCCGGCGACATCACCGATCCACACCGTCAGCCCGCTCGAGCTGAACTGGCTCGACAGCGCGAGACCGCCCCCGAACAGTAGGAGCACGCCCCACGGGAGCTCGACGGCGCTCGACCAGTCGAGGAGCCGGACACCCTTCGTCGTGCCCGACGGCGTGAGGAACAGCAGCAGTCCTACCGTCATCGCGATCCCGGCGTCGGAGATGAACGGGTCCTCCCAGATGAGTGGGACGGACACCCACGCGACGGCTGCCAGGACGAACAGTGCCAGCACCCGCTTCTCACCGCTCGACATGGGGCCGAGCTTGCGAAGCTCCGCGGTCATGAGCTCGCGCCCGCCCGGGATCTCCTTGATCTCCGGCTTGTAGAGCACCTTCGTGAGCAGGAACCAGCAGATGACGAGGAAGATGATCGCCAGCGGCATGCCGACGAGCATCCACTGTCCGAAGCCGATGTGGATGTCGTGGTTGGCGGCGAGGTAGCCCACGAGCAGGGTGTTGGGCGGGGTGCCGATGATCGTCCCGAGGGAGCCGATCGAGGCGGCGTAGGCGATGCCGAGCATGAGCGCCGTGCCGAACTTGGACTGGATGACGGCGTCCTTGGTCTCCTGGGAGGTCAGGTCGACCGTGCCGCCGCTGCCTTCCGGCACCTTGATCTCGCTGCCGAGGCGGCCCACCAGCAGCAGCACGGAGACGCCGATCGGCAGCATCATCACGGCGGTGGCGGTGTTGGACACCCACATCGAGATGAAGCCGGTGGCGGTCATGAAGCCGGCGACGACCATCGCGGGGCTCGTGCCCATGGCGCGCACGGTGACGAGGGCGATGCGCCGGTGCAGGTTCCACCGCTGCATGGCCAGCGCGAGGAGGAACCCACCCATGAACAGGAAGATGACGTTCTTCCCGTACGACGCACCGACCTGGTCCACGGTGATCGGGGTGACCACGCCCTCCCCGTCCGTCTGTGAGCTGAAGAGCGGGAAGATGATGAGGGGGAGGAGCGCCGTCGCGGGGATCGGGATCGCCTCCGTCATCCACCAGACGCCCATGAGGACGGCAGTGGCGGCCGTCACCTTGGCCGACGACGCGAGGTCCGCGGGCAGGATGGAGTAGACGAGCAGCGCGCCGGCCACGCCGGCGGAGAGTCCCACGATGCGGTTGCGTACGGTTCTGGGCGCCGGCGCCGCCGCCAGCTCGCCCGGGGACTTCTGGTCGACGTCCTCACCCCGGTGGGGGTCGGGCTCATAGCCCTGGAGGTGTTCTCCGGGCATGTGCTGGGTCTGTGTCATGGCTCGGCTCCGATTCGGATGGCAGCGGGACTTCCGGACGGCTGCGGGACTAAAGGCCCGAATATAGACCATGTGTGATGCGCGTCATATGCGCAAAGGCCCTTGTGCAGCGCGCTCGTGCGCGGTAAGGCGACAACGAGCTCGGTGTCGACGTGGTCCTCGCTGTCCCGGGCGCGGTGCAGGCGCGGACGTCGCGCATGCCAGACTGAGTGCTTGGTGCAGGTGCGGCTGGGTGTTGAGGTTAGGCTACCCTTAGCGAGGCCCGTAGAAGCCGTCCACGTCATTGGAGAACCAGAGCCCATGCGTCCACGCAAGATCCTCATCGCCGGAGCCGGGATCGCCGCGCTCGCCCTCGTCGCCACCGGCTGCTCCGCCGAGCCGGCACCGGACGAGAGCGTCTCGAGCGACGGGAGCCTCGTGCTGTACTCCGGCCGCAGCGAGAACCTCGTCGGTCCGCTCGTCGAACAGTTCACGACCGACACCGGCATCGACGTCGAGGTCCGGTACGGCTCGACCGGCGAGATCGGCGCTCTCCTGCTCGAGGAGGGGGACCGCACGCCTGCGCAGGTCTTCCTCTCCCAGGACGCCGGCGCGCTCGGCGCGCTCACTGAGGCCGGGCTCACCGCCACGCTTCCAGCGGACCTCGCGGACTCCGTCCCCGCGGGGTTCACCAGTACCGACGGGAGCTGGATAGGCGTCACCGGCCGCGCCCGCGTGATCGCGTACGACGGCGAGCAGCTCACCGAGGATCAGGTGCCCGACTCCACCGACGACCTCGTCGACCCCGAGTGGAACGGTCAGGTCGCCTTCGCCCCCGGCAACGCGAGCTTCCAGTCCTTCGTCACCGCGTTGCGCGTCATCGAGGGCGAGGTCGCCGCCGACGAATGGGTCGCCGGGATCGCTGCCAACGCGCCGGTCCTGACCGACACCAACGGCGACAGCCTCGACCTCGTCAACACCGGCGTCGCACGGTTGGGCCTCATCAACCACTACTACTGGTACGAGACGGCTGCCGAGGTGGGCGCCGAGAACATGCGCGTGCAGCTCAAGTTCCTCCCCGGTGACCCGGGCGGCATCGTCAATGTCACGGGCGCCGCGATCCTCGCCGGCGCCGAGGCGGACCCGGACGCGCTCGCCTTCGTCGAGTACCTCGTCTCGGACGTCGGCCAGACCTACTTCGTGGAGAAGACCTACGAGTACCCGCTCGTCGCGGGGATCGACGCACCCCAGGGGCTGCCGTCACTCGAGAGCCTGGTGAACCCCGAGCTCGACCTGAGCGATCTCGACTCCCTCAGCCAGACGCAGGAGCTCCTCGCGAGCCATGGCCTGATCTAGTGGCTCGCTCGGACCGGTCGAGAGCCCCGCTGCCGCTCGTCGCGGTGGCGGGGATCGCGGCGCTCCTCGCCGCGATCCCGGTGATCTACATCGGGGTGCGCCTGGGCGAGGCCGGCCCGGAGGGTGTGCTCGCGGTGCTGGCCCGTCCGCGCCTGCCCCGGCTGCTCACGAACACGGCGCTCCTCGCCGTCTCCGTCACCCTCGCCGCCACGTTCCTGGGCGTGCTGAGCGCCTTCGTCCTCACCCGCATCCGGGTCCCCGCCCAGCGCCTGCTGGCGATCGCCAGCGTGCTGCCGCTCGCCATCCCCTCCTACCTCGCCGCGTTCGGCTGGCTCGCGGCGATACCCTCCGCGCACGGGTTCTGGCCGGCGTGGCTCGTGCTGACCGTGGTGACGACCCCGTACGTGACGCTGCCGGTCTCCGCCGCGCTGCGCGGGACACCCGCGTCGTTGTCCGAGGTCGCGCGCACCCTGGGCTACGGACCGTTCCGCACGTTCCGCCTGGTCATCTGGCCCAGCATCCGCAGCGCCTCCCTCGCTGGTTCGCTCCTGGTGTGCCTCTACACGCTCGCCGACTTCGGCGGCGTCGCCCTCTTCCGCTTCCCGGTCCTGACCACCGCCATCCAGCAGGCGTACGGCGCGAGCTTCGACCGCAACTACGCGGCCGTGCTCGCCGCGATCCTCATCGTGATCGCCGTCCTCGTGTTCGCGGGGGAGCGACGTCTGCGGCCCCGGCGCGCCATCGCCGTCGGCCGGGCACGTGAGCCGGTCAGCATCGGCCGGCTCACGCCGGTGGCCGTGGGGGTGCTCATCCTCGTGCCCATCAGCGCCGTCGGGGTCCCGCTCGCCGGCCTCCTCACCCGGCTGCTGAACGCGCAGACCGTGCGGGAGCTGGACGTGGGCCGCCTGGTCGAGGCGATCGGCAACACGGTCCTCCTCGCCGCGGGCGGCTCGCTCGTCGCCGTCCTCCTCGCCATCCCGATCGCGATGCTCGCGGCCCGGTACCCCGGCCGCGCCGCACGGCTGATCGAGACGGCGGGCTCCCTGCCGCTCGCGCTGCCGGGTATCGTCGTCGGACTCGGCCTGGCCTTCTTCTCGCTCTTCGCCGTGCCGGCGCTGTACCAGACGACGGCCGTGCTCGCGTTCGCGTACGGCGTGCTCTTCCTGCCGAAGGCCATCGGCACCATCCGCGGCTCGATCGAACGGGTACCCAGCGGGCTCGAGGACGTCGCCAGCACACTCGGCTACGGCCTCATCGGTCGTTGGTGGCACGTGACGGCACGGCTCGCGCGGCCAGGTATCGTCGTCGCGGCACTGTTCATCGCCGTCACCGCCATGAAGGAGCTGCCGGCGACGCTGCTGCTCCGGCCGACCGGGACGAGCACGCTGGCGGTGGAGCTGTGGACGCGGACCGATGTCGCGGCCTACGGCTCCGCGGTGCCGTACGCGCTAGCGCTGGTCCTGCTCGCCGCGGTCCCCGCGGTGCTGCTCTCGCCGCGCGGCGACCGCTTCACGGAAGGGACGCGACGTTGAGCAGGCTGACGGTCGAGGGGCTCGCGGTGGAGCTCGGCGGGACGGAGATCCTCCACGACGTCGCACTCGAGATCCCCGACGGCGCGTTCGGCGTCATCGTCGGCCCGAGCGGGTGCGGCAAGTCCACCCTCCTGCGGGCCGTCGCGGGCCTGCGCGCACCCGTTGCCGGCCGTATCACGCTCGGCGGCGCAGTGCTGAGCGACGTCGGCTCCTTCGTTGCCCCTGAGCACCGCCACGTCGGCTGGGTCCCCCAGGACCCGTCGCTGTTCCCCCACCTGACGGTCGCTCAGAACATCGCGTTCGGCCGCGGCGGGCGCGGTGCCAGGCGGCGAAACCGCACCCACGAGGGGCAGGGAGCGATCACCGAGCTGCTCGACCTCACCGGGCTCGCCGCCCTCGCCGACCGGTACCCGGACCAGCTCTCGGGCGGCCAGGCCCAGCGCGTCGCGCTCGCCCGGGCACTGGCGGCCAAGCCCCGGCTGCTCCTGCTCGACGAGCCGTTCGCCGCGCTGGACCCGCAGCTGCGGGTCGAGCTGCGCGAGGACCTGCGCTCGATGCTCCGGCGCCTCGGCGTCACCGGCCTGCTCGTGACGCACGACCAGGCGGAGGCGCTCGACGTCGCGGACACGATCGTCGTCATGCGGGACGGGCGCGTCCTGCAGCAGGACATCCCCGTCGCGGTCTACCGCAGCCCGGTTTCCGCGTGGCTCGCCGACTTCTTCGGCGAGGCCGTCTTCCTCGACGCCGTCGCCGGGGGCCGGGTCGCCTCGACCACGCTGGGCGACGTCGCGGTCTCCGCCGCGGTCTCCGGCCCCGTCTCCGTGATGCTGCGGCCCGAACAGCTCGAGCTCGGCCCCGAGGGCGTCCCGGCACTGGTGACGCGCGTGCGGTACGGCGGGCACGACGCGATCGTCGAGCTCACCACGGACGACGGGCTCGACCTCCTCGCCCGGACGCATGCCGCCCGCATCCCCGCGGTCGGCGACCGCACGGGCATCCGGGTGCGCGGCCGGGGCATCGCCTACCCCCGGCACGAGATGCCCGTGCCCACGCCGGGCGTGCGCCGCGTGCCGGACGTGCGCGCCGCGCCGGGCGTGCGCGCGTCTGGCTGATGGCGGTCGCCGGGGTCAGGCGGTGCCGCGCCACTCGTCGGCGAGCAGGGCATACCCCAGGGCGTCGAGCCACTCCCCGTCCCGGTGGAGCGAGTCACGGACGGTGTGGAGCTCACGGCGCATCCCGACGCGTTCCATGAGGCGCCACGACGCGGTGTTGTCGGCGAAGCAGTTGGCGGTCAGTCGACGCAACCCGAGCTGCGCGAAGCAGAGCCGGATGAGCGCACGGACCGCCTCGGTGGCGTAACCGTTCCCGCAGTGGTCGGGGTGGATCATCCAGCCGAGCTCGGCCGGCACGCCACGCGCCCGGTCCGCCACCTCGGTCTGGGCCCAGGCGTCCTTGACCTTGATCGTGAGGTCACCGATATCTGCCCGTCGAGCTCGACGACGACGGTTGTGCCGAGCCGGTCGGGGTTCACGAAGTGCGCACGGCAGTCCTCGAGCGCGGCCGGCTCCCCGGCGATCCGCCGGTCGACGCACTCGAGCCGGCGGAATGCCCAGGTGGCGTCGGCATCGTCGGTGGTGGTCGGCCGTAGCGTGAGGCGACCGGTACGTACCGGCCAGGTGACGGCACCGAATGCCTTGGTCATGGCTCCATGGTGCCAGGTGGCCGTTCACGGGGTGCCAGGTGGCCACCAGTGGCCGGGTATGTCGGTCGAGCTCCGGTGCGGCCCGCCGGTGGCCGCACCGGTGGGGTGCGCGACTCCCGCCGCGCACCCCACCGGCTTCATCGACCCACGGACACCTCAGGCGGCCTCGCCGCTCTCGTCGGCATCCTGGTGGCCGGGCTGGTCGAGGTCGGCATCCGGTCCCTGGTCGGGACCGTCGTTGACCTCCTCGGCGCCGGCGACCTCGGTGGCGTCGCCGGTCTCGTCGGCATCCTGGTGGCCGGGCTCGTTGAGGTCGGCATCCGGGCCCTGGTCGGGACCGTCGTTGGCCTCCTCGACGCCGGCGGCCTCGGTGGCGTCGCCCGTCTCGCCGTCGCCCGACTGGGCCGTGACCGCCGGGGTGGTCGGCGCCGGGGTGTCGCTCGAGGCCTGCGCGCTCATCGCCCCGCCGATGCCGAGTGCTGCCAGGACCGCGGTGGCGCTGACGATCGAGGCCTTCCGCTTGAGGTTCTTCATGGGTGTCTCTCCTCCGTGGAATGGTCGCCGGGTGCGACCTCGTGACATCAGGGTGCCGGAGTGATACTGAGGCGAGGCTGAGAGATCCTGAGCCCTCTGGGCCCCATGGTCTCGGTCTCAGCATCTGCACAGCGGCGTGTCCGGACGATCGTGGCGGGCAGCGCCCTCGAACGACGGGGGACAAGGAAGGCAGGATGGTCCGATGCGCGTGCTGATGGTCGAGGACGAGGTGCGGCTCGCGGAGACCGTGAGCCGGGGGCTGGTCGCCGAGGGCTTCGTGGTCGAGACGGTCCACGACGGCGCCGAGGGGCTCTTCGAGGCCCGGACCCAGGACTACGACGTGATCATCCTCGACATCATGCTGCCCTCGATGAACGGGTACGACGTGTGCCGGGCGCTCCGTGCGGCTGAGGTGTGGACGCCGGTGCTCATGCTGACGGCCAAGGACGGCGAGTACGACCAGGCCGACGCCTTCGACCTCGGCGCCGACGACTACCTGACCAAACCGTTCTCGTTCGTCGTCCTCGTCGCCCGGCTCCGGGCGCTGGTACGGCGTGGGGCCCCGGTGCGGCCCACCGTCCTGACGGTGGGGGACCTGACCCTCGACCCCGCCTCCCGGATCGTCCGTCGGCGCGCGACCGTCATCGACCTGACGCCACGCGAGTTCGGGTTGCTGCACTTCCTCATGCGTCACCCCGACGAGGTGGTGTCCAAGCTCGAGATCCTCCAGAGCGTGTGGGACGTCAACTACGAGGGCGACGAGAATGTCGTCGAGGTGTACGTGGGGTATCTGCGACGCAAGGTCGACCAGCCGTTCGGGCGGCACTCGATCCAGACGGTCCGCGGCGCCGGCTACCGCCTGACGGGGGCAGGGGAGTGATGCGTACCCGGTTCCGGAGCGTCCGGTGGCGGACGACGGCGGCGGCGACCGTGGCCGTCGCGGTGTTCCTCGCGCTCGCGGCCGTGCTGTTCGTGGTCGCGCAGCGTGCCCAGCTCGAGCGGTCGATCATCTCGGCGGCTCATGAGCAGGCGGGCGGCGTCGCGCGGCGGGTCGCGATCGAGGGTGCGGCCGCGGACCTCGCCCTGGGCGTGGGGGACCAGTCGCTCGTGCAGATCATCGACGGCACGGGGAACGTGCTGGCCGCCAGCCCGTCGGTCGACGGGGAGCCTGCGGTGGTGGATGCCCGACCGGGGCCTGGCTCCACGGTCACCGTGCGCTCGGCAAGGCTGCCGATCGGTGAGGACGCCACGTTCGTCGTCGTCGCCCGCGGCGTCGCGGGGCCCGGCGGCCCCTTCGTCGTCCTGGTCGCCGCGAGCCTCGAGGCCGTCGGACAGTCCACCGACGTGGTGGTGGGCCTGCTGCTGATCGGCTACCCCTTGATCCTGCTCGGCGTGGCGCTCACGTCGTACTGGCTCGTGGGCCGCGCACTGGCACCGGTCGAGGACATCCGGGCGCGGGTCGCGCGGGTGGAGGGGACGTCACAGCTGGACGCACGGGTGCCCGTTCCGGACGGCGACGACGAGATCACTCGGCTCGCCGTGACGATGAACGACATGCTCGAGCGGCTGGAGACGGCCAACGACCGGCAGCGCCGGTTCGTGGGGGACGCCTCGCACGAGCTCCGTAGCCCGCTGGCCACCATCCGCGTCGCGCACGAGATCGCGACGTTGCACCCCGACAGCCGCGACTGGCCGGCGGTCGGCCGCGATGTGCTCGCCGAGCTGGATCGGCTCGACCGGCTCGTCGAGGACCTGTTGCTGCTCGCCCGGGCCGACGAGCACGGGTTGCGGGTCCGCAGCGCCGACGTCGACCTCGACGATCTGGTCGACCGCGAGGCCGCCCGGCTCCGCAGGCCGGCCGGCCTCACCGTCACGGCGGACACGCCCCCCGTCCGGGTCCACGGGGATCCGGTGCTGCTCGCGCGGGCGATCCGCAACCTCGTGGACAATGCTGCGCGACACGCCGACTCCCGGGTCGAGATCCGGCTGCGAGAAGACGGCGAGCACGCCAGGATCGAGGTCGAGGACGACGGTCCCGGCGTCCCGGCAGCGGACCGTGAGCGGATCTTCGAGCGGTTCGTGCGGCTGGACGACGCCCGGACCCGCACCAGTGGGGGCACCGGCCTCGGCCTGGCGATCGCCCGGGAGATCGCCGTTGCCCACGGGGGTGGCCTGCATGTCGAGCCTGGCCGCGTGGGCGCGCGGTTCGTGCTGCGCCTGGCGCTCGACCTACCGCAGCCATGATCGGGCACCGGACCCAACGCGGGAGCGGATGAGCGACCGCCGGCAGATCGAGCGGTCCCGGCTCGCACGGCGCGGGGGCGGGAAGACCGCGCGGGAGCCGGTCGTTGCGTGGATACCCCTACGGGTATGAAGGAGCTCCGGCGACCGGAGCTGAGCCCCGAGGCCAGTGTGCCGGCCGCTCGCGGAGCCACCCCCGTACGCGCGGAGCGGGTGGAGCAGCGCGAGCTCGTGAACCGTCAGGCCTGCGCCGCCCGCCGGGGCAGCCCCGCGGCCACGACGGCGGCGACTGCCAGGAGGAGGAGCGCGCCGGCCGTGGTCGCACCCCACGCGCCGAGCTCCCAGGCCTGCCCGAGCAGCACGCCGCCGGCCGAGGACCCGGCGTAGTAGGCGAACGTGTAGCGCCCTGACCCGTCGGACGGGCGGCGACTCAGGCGCGCCGACATGGCCGATGACACAGCGTGGATCATGAAGAATCCGGCCGCGACGACCGCGAGGCCCAGCCAGATGAGCACCATCGAGTCCGGCAGGGTGAGGAGCACGCCCAGCCCACACGCCATGATCGCCACGAGCAGCGTCGTGCGCAGGCCGACCCGGCTCTCCAGGTGGCCGGCCAGCGACGCCGTCGCCGTCCCCGCGAGGTAGGTGAGGTAGAACATCGACCCCAGTCCGGTGCCCAGGAGGAACGGCGGAGCCTGCGTGCGGTACCCGATGACGTTGTACAGGCCCACGAACATCGCCATGCCGATGCCGCCCATCAGATACAGCCGGAGCCGCGTGTTGCGGTGGGCGGTGCCGGTCGGGTGGGCGCGTACGTCGTCCGCCGGCCGGACCGAGCTCCTCGCCGGCGCCCGCGGGGCGTCGTGCACACGCGGCAGGAGCACGTACGCCGCCGCGGTCAGCGCCCCCGCCAGCACCGTGACCACGAGGATCGACGTCCGCCAGGGGGTGAAGTCGGCGACGACGCCGCCCAGCACCCGCCCCGTCATCCCGCCGACCGTGGTTCCAGCGATGTACAGGCCGGCCACCCGGGTGACCCAGGACGGGGCGATGTTCTCGGCCACCCACGCCAGCGCCGCGGCGGGCACCCCGGCCGTGGCCACGCCCTGGACGGCACGGGCCATCAGCATCAACGCGAAGGTGGGTGCGAGGGCGGAAGCGATCCCGGCGACGACGGCGCCGGTCAGTCCCCACCCGATCATCCGTCCCCGTCCTACCCGTTCGGACAGCGACGCCAGCGGGATGACGGCGACCGCGATGGCGAGTGTCGACACGGACAACAGCAGGGCGGCGCGGGTCGCGTCGATGTCCAGCTCCGCGGAGACGAGCGGCAGCAGCGGCTGGACCACGTACACCATCGCGAAGGCGGCCACCCCGGTGGCGAACAGCGCCAGCAAGGAGCGGTGATACCCGGGTTCCCCTGGCCGAAATCCGGTGAGTCGCGGTCCGGAGGGTGGGCGGGGCACGGATTCACTGTAGGCCCGGCCGGTGTCGAGCCCCGCCGGACGAGTCAGAGATCGCCCTGCCACCGCTCGCGCCGAACCGGGCCGGTCGCCGGGCGTCCTGCTCGCGCTGCTGCCCCCACTACGCTGACCCGGTGACCGCTGAGGGTGCGAGCCGGCCCCGACGCCGCCAGCTCTCCGGACAGCTCTCCGTCCCGCTGCGACGGTTCCTGGCCACCGAGGCCGGCAGCACCGCGCTGCTCGTGACGGCTACCGTCCTCGCGCTGGCCTGGGCCAACTCGCCCGCCCAGCCCTCGTACGCGGCACTGTGGGCCACCGACGTCGCCCTGCGCGTCGGGGACCTCACCTTCGGCATGGACCTGGGCCACTGGATCAACGACGGCCTCATGGTGGTGTTCTTCTTCGTCATCGGCATGGAGGTGCGCCGCGACCTCGCGGTCGGCGAGCTCACCGACCGGCGCCGACTCGTGCTCCCGCTGCTCGCCGGCGTCGGCGGCATGGTCGTGCCGTCCCTGCTCTACCTGGCGGTCAACCCCGCCGGCGCCGCAGCGCGGGGCTGGGGCATCGTCATCGGCACCGACACCGCGTTCCTCCTCGGGGCACTCGCCCTCGTCGGCCCGGCCGCGTCGAGCCAGCTGCGCGTCTTCCTGCTCACCCTCACCGTGGTCGACGACATCGTGGCGGTCACCGTCATCGGCGTCTTCTACGCCGGCGAGGTCGTCATCGGGCCGCTCGTGGTCGCCGTCTTCGCCGCCGTCGCGCTCGTGGTCCTGGACCGTGCCGGGGTGTGGCGGACGTGGCCGTACGTCGTCATCGCCGTGGTGATGTGGCTCGCCACCCTCGGATCCGGGCTGCACCCCTCGATCGCGGGGATGATCGCCGGGCTGCTCATCCCGGCCTACGCCGCCAGGCGCGCCGAGGTCGAGGGTGCCGCCAGCCGGTTCCGGGCGTTCCGGCAGTCCCCGCTCGCGGACGTGGGCCGGTCGGCGTCGGCGGCGCTCGCCCGGGCGATCCCGGTCAACGAACGTCTGCAGCTCGTGCTGCACGCGTGGGCCAGCTACGTGATCGTCCCTATCTTCGCCCTGGCCAACGCCGGGGTGGATCTCGGCGACGGCGTCCTCGGTGAGGCGCTCACCTCACCGGTGACCTGGGGCGTGGTCCTGGGCCTGGTCGGTGGGAAGTTCGTCGGCATCGGCGCCGGCGCCCTCGGCGGGCAGCGCCTGGGCCTCGGCCACCTCCCGCAGGGCGTGGGGCCCGGGCAGATCCTGGCCGGCGGGGCGCTGTCGGGTATCGGCTTCACCGTCTCCCTGCTCATCATCGGGCTCGCGTTCGACGACGAGTCGCTGCGCGCGGCGGCCACCGTGGGGGTGCTCGTCGCGCTCGTGCTCGCGGTGGCCCTGGGCCGGCTGGTCTTCCGTCTCGCCGCGCGCCTGCACGGGGAGACGTCGGCCGGGTTGCCGACGGTGCTCTGCGACCCGGTGGACCCCACACGCGACCACATCCTCGGCCCGCCCGACGCACCCCTGACCCTGGTGGAGTACGCAGACTTCGAGTGCCCCTTCTGCGGCCGGGCCACCGGCGTCGCCCAGGAGGTGCGGGACCGACTCGGGGACGAGCTGCGCTACGTCCTGCGCCACCTGCCGCTGCCCGACGTGCACCCGCACGCCGAGCTCGCCGCCGTCGCGGCCGAGGCGGCGGCCGCGCAGGGGCAGTTCTGGCAGATGCACGACCGGCTCTTCGCCCACCAGGACCAGCTCGAGATCGAGGACCTCGCCGGCTACGCCGGTCACCTCGGGCTCGATCTCGAGCAGTTCCTGCGCGACCTGGACGAACCCCGGCACGCACAGCGGATCCGCGACGACGTCGCCGGCGCGGAGGCCTCGGGTGCGCGCGGCACACCGACCTTCTTCGTCGGGAAGCGCCGGCACGTCGGTCCGTACGACGCCGAGACCCTCATCGCCGAGCTCGTCGCGTCCCGGGCCGACGCCACCGAGCGGCCCGCCCGCTGAGGCACCGGCAGCCGCGCGGCCTTGCCGGCGGCGTGGTGCACGGACCGGTGTGCACCGGCGTGGAATACGGAGCGCCGCGTACGGCGCTGACGTGATGGGAGGCCGACTGTCAGCCGCCGGCCCAGTACCTGGAGCGACGTGAGCAACGACATCTATCTCGACAAGTCCGAACCGGCCGCCTGGAGATCGCTCAACGGCTTCGCCCTCAAGGTCCGCGCCGCCACCGACTCCGCCGGCCTGCCCCGCTCCGCCGTCGAGCTGCTGAACGTGCGGGTCTCGCAGCTCAACGGGTGCGCCTACTGCCTCGACCTGCACTCCCGGCTCGCGCTCGAGGCGGGCGTGAGCGCCCAGCAGCTCGCCGTCCTGCCGATCTGGCGCGAGACGGAGCTGTTCGGCTCGATCGAGCGGGCGGCGCTCGCGGTGGCGGAGGCCGCCACCGCACCGTCCGGGCCGGACACTCGTCAGGCCGGTGCGGGCCTGACGCAGGCCCAGTACTCCGCGCTCGCGTGGGCGGCGATCGCGATGAACGCCTTCAACCGGGTGTCCATCATCAGCAACCACCCCGTCCGCCGCCGCTGACCGCGGCCACCCCGAAGGAGATCCCATGACCGACACCGCCGCGATCACGGTCCGCCACAACCCCGATGCGGCGTGTTACGAGCTGCTCGTGGGAGACACGATCATCGGCGAGGCCCGCTACCGTCCGTTCGAAGACCCGACCGGGCCGCAGCGGATCTTCCACCGCACCGTGGTCGACGAGGCGTACGGCGGGCAGGGCCTCGGCGCACGGCTCGCCGCCTTCGCCCTGGAGGACACGGCCGTCACCGGGCTCAGGGTGGTCCCGGTGTGCTCGTACATCAGTGCCTTCCTCGAGCGGCACCCTGAGTACGCGGACAACGTCGTGGAGGTGCGTGACGAGCACCTGGCCACCCTGCGGTAGGCATGGCACGGCGAGGCCGCCCCGGCCCCCACGGCGGCGCCGGCTTAGGCGGTAGGCGGGCTTGGGCTCACGGACGCGCCAGGGACCTTCGTCCTGGTGTCGCCGCGGAGGCGGATGGCACGTTGAACGGCATGCCGGGCCCTGCGATGATTCCCTCGTACTACTACTCCAGTGCCTCCGGGATGGTGCGGCTGTTCGCCGAGCGGCTCGCTCGACCGGTGTACGACGTCGGTGTCCGCGAGGTGCGCCGGTCGGTCCCGACAGGGCCGTGGGTGCTCATCACGCCGTCGTACAAGACCGGCAACCCGGACAATGACACGATCCCCGAGGCCGTCCGCCGGTTCCTGTCCGACCCCACGACGCGACGGCACCTGGTCGGCGTGATGGGTTCGGGGAACCGCAACTTCGGTACGCACTACCAGGCTGCGGCCCGTCAGATCGCCCGCACCTCGGGGCGCCCGGTCCTGTTCGAGTTCGAGCTGCAGGGCACCCGGTGGGACGTGGAGCAGGCGCGCGAGATCCTGGCCGAGCTGGACACGCGGCTCGCCGGTCGGCAGGCCGGGTAGCGGCCGGGCTCAGGCGCCGCCGAAGAACGCACCCACCGCACCGGCCAGGGCGACGACGTCGCCGGTGTGCGCGAGCTCGCGGGCGGAGTGCATCGAGAGCAGCGGGATGCCGACGTCGACGGTGCGGATGCCGAGCCGAGTCGCGGTGAGCGGGCCGATGGTCGACCCGCAGGGCACGGCGTTGTTGGAGACGAACGGCTGCCACGCCACGCCGGCTCGCTCGCACGCCCGGGCCCACAGCGCGGCGCCCGCGGCGTCGGTCGCGTAGCGCTGGTTGGCGTTGATCTTCAGCAGCGGCCCCGATCCGAGCCGGGGGGCGTTGACCGGGTCGTGCCGCTCGGGGTGGTTCGGGTGCACGCCATGACCGGTGTCCGCGGAGAGGCACCACGAGGCGGCGTAGGCCCGCAGCAGGTCCTCGGGCGTGCCGCCGGAGATCCGGGTCAGCACGTCGGCCAGGAACGGCCCTGCTGCGCCCGATCGGGACGCCGAACCGAGCTCCTCGTGGTCGAACGCGGCGAGCACGCTGGTGTGTGGGGCGTCCGCCTGGGTGCCGAGCAGCGCGGTCAGGCCGGCGTGGACGGAGGTGAGGTCGTCCATCCGGCCCGCCGCGAACAGCTGCTCGCCCAGGCCGAACCGACGGAGTGCCTGGGTGTCGGCGGTGAGCAGGTCGTACCCGACGACGTCCTCGGCTGCCAGCCCGGCGGTAGCGGCCAGGTGAGCCAGCAGGTCGCCGTGCTCGCCGACGCCGAACACAGGGACCGTGTGCCGCTGCTTGTCGAGGGTCAGCCTGTCGTTGACCGTGCGGTCCAGGTGGATGGCGAGCTGCGGGATGCGCAGGAACGGGCCGGTGCGCACGAGGTGCTCGGTGCCGTCCCGGGTGACCAGGCGGCCGGCCAGCTCGAGCTCGCGGTCGAGCCAGGAGTTCAGCAGCGGACCGCCGTAGACCTCGACGCCCGCCTGCAGCCAGCCGTGCGCGACGATGGTGGGTCGAGGCTTGAGCTTGAAGCCGGGCGAGTCCGTGTGCGCGCCGAGGACGCGGAAGGGTGTCGTCGCCGTCGAACCCGCGGGCCTGATCCACGCGATGACGGCACCGTCGCGGAGCACGAAGTGTCGGCCGGCACCGCGCCACTCGTCCGTCTCATCGAGCTGTACGAAGCCCGCCTCCCGGAGCCGGCGGGCCACCTCGGCGGCCGCGTGGTAGCTGGAGGGGGAGGCGCTGATGAGGGCGCCGAGGTCGTCGACGTGGTCGGTGGTGGGCACGGCCCCATCCAAGCACGCCGTCCGTGCCCTGATCGGAGTGATGCGGTGTGGACCGTCTGCGGGGTGCGCCGGGTCAGCGGTGCGCCGAATCGTCAGGTCCGGATCTCACCGTCCACGTAGTACCAGCGCCCACCCTCGCGCACGAAGGTGCTGACCTCGTGCAAGGCGCCGGATCCGACGTCAGTACGGTGGTGGGCCACGAACTCCACGACGCCCTCGTCGTCGAACGGGCCGCCCGCCGCGGTGCGGAGGATGTCCAGCCGGCGCCAGGCGACGCCGTCGAGCTCGAGCGTGCGCGGGCGGGTGCTGGGGTGCCAGGTGGTGAGGAGGTAGTCCGCCGCACCCACGGCGAAGGCGGAGTAGCGCGAGCGCATCAGGGCCTCGGCGGTGGGTGGCAGCGCCGTCCCGGTGTGAAAGCGGCCGCAGCACATGCCGTACGGCTCACCCGCCAGGCACGGGCACCGGGCATCGCCCGGGAGGGGAACTGGCACCCGTCCATCGTCGCCCCCGCGGCCCGGGAAGGTGATCGTGGGTGGCCGTGGAAGCGACGGTGGCAGACGAGCGATGGCGTGTGCGCGTCCGGCCTCGGCCGGCTCGTCGGTTACCAACCGAGCCGGCTCCGGCCATCTGACCGGCCGGGGCCGGGGGTCGCGGGCCGGACGTCACGGGGTGGGGTCACGAGGGAACTTTGGCGAGCAACTCCTCGAGCCGCTCGTAGCCCTCGCCCATGCCCTGCTCCATGCCCGGACCGACCATGCCGTCCCTGGCCTCCTGGCTCGGGAAGACCGAGTGGCTGACGAGTTCGCAGCGTCCACCGCCGTGGTCGACGAACGTCATGAAGTGCATGCTGACGACGTCGGGTGAGTGGGAGCGTCGGCCGTGGTGGTGAGTCGATGGTCAGGCAGGAGCCAACGGCGGCCACCCACGTCAGGCACTGGACGTCAGGACAGGACGCGTCAGGACAGGACGTCCTTGGTGGTGAACCGCCCATAGGCGAGGGCGCCGAACACGAGGATGTAGGCCCCCTGGAGGAGAGCGTTGTCCACGAAGGAGTCCCAGACGACGGGTTGGCGCAGCAGGTCGGCGAGGCCGAGCCAGTAGTGGGTGAACAGCCAGGGGTGGAGCCAGGCGACCTGGTCCAGCGAGCCGAGCACCTGCGCCACGATCGAGAGGACCACCGTGGTGGCCATCGCACCCACCGGGACGTCGGTGAGGGTCGAGATGAACAGACCGACGGCGGCCAGGCCGAGCAGGGAGACGGTGACGTAGGCGGCGACCAACAGCGAGCGCACCACCGAGGCGCCGACGCCGATCGTGTCCCCGGAGAGCAGCGTGACCTCGCCGACGGGGAAGAGCACCAGCCCGACGACGGAACCGGCCAGCACGACCGAGAACGTCGCCGCCAGGCAGAACGCCGCCGCACCCGCGTACTTCACCAGCAGCAGCCGCAGGCGACCGGCGGGGGCCAGGAGGAGGTAGCGCAGGGTTCCGAGCCCGGCCTCACCGGCGATGGTGTCACCCGCGACCACACCGACCGTGAGCGGCAGGAACAGCGGGATCGTCACGACCAGCGCGGTGATCGAGACGAAGAGCCCGTTCTGGGTGATGCGGTCGAGGAACGGCGGGCCCTGACCGGGCCGGGGCGGCTCCGCCGATGCGGCGACGACGACGGCGATGATGATGGGAATGGCGGCAAGCGCCAGCAGCATGGCCCAGGTGCGTCGACGCCGGAACAGCACGCTGAGTTCCGAACGCAGGAGCGCGCCGTCACGGGCGGACGGGGGCAGGGGGGACGTCTGCGCAGCGACCCCTGCCACCGGCATCGAGGACGTCTGCGCGGTGACCCCTGCCACCGGCATCGAGGACGTCTGCGCAGCGACCCCTGCCACCGGCATCGAGGACGTCTGCGCGGTGACCTCCGGCACCGGTCGCGCGGGCTCGCCGCGCTGCTCACTGGGCAACGTCGAACCCCTCTCCGGTGAGCGCCACGAAGCGTTCCTCGAGGGACGCCTCCTCGACGGCGAAGCCGCGCAGCCGCACGCCCGCAGCCACGAGGGCCGCCGCGATGGTCTCCGGGACGAGGACGGGGCCGGTCAGAGGTGCGGTCACCACGCCGGGCACCACGGCCGGCTCCAGGCCGAGCCGGGCGAGCTCGGCGCGAGCGATGTCGACGTCGGGGGTGAGCACCCGCACGCGGGCCTGCCCAGCCGAGCGGAGCTCGTCCAGGCTGCCCTGGGCCACCAGCGAGCCGACGCTCATGACGGCAGCGTGCGTGCACATCTGCTCGACCTCGGCGAGCAGGTGCGTCGAGAGGAAGACCGTGGTGCCGCCGGCGGCGAGCGACCGGACGAGGGAGCGGACCTCGCGCGTGCCCTGCGGGTCCAGCCCGTTCGTCGGCTCGTCCAGCACGAGGAGCTCACGCGGGGCGAGCAGCGCATTCGCGATCCCGAGCCGCTGCTTCATCCCGAGCGAGTAGGCACGCACCTTCTTGTCGGCGGCATGACCCAGCCCCACGCGCTCCAGCGCCGCGACGACCCGGGCACCGCGATCGGCGCTGCCGGCGTACCGGTCGGCGGTGTCGATGCGGCGCAGGTTGTCCCGTCCGGAGAGGAACGGGTAGAACGCCGGCCCCTCGACGAGGGCGCCCACGCGGGGGAGGACCGTGCGCAGGCTCGCCGGCATCTCGTGCCCGAGGACGCGGACGTGCCCGCTCGTTGCCGCAGCCAGCCCCAGCATGACGCGGATGGTGGTCGTCTTGCCCGAGCCGTTCGGTCCGAGGAACCCGAAGACGCTTCCGCCGGGCACGGCCAGGTCGATCCCCGCGACCGCAGCCTGGTGGCCGAACCGCTTGGTGAGCGCGTGCGTCTCGATCGCGAGAGAGTCGGTCACGACCCCGCAACGGCCTGGAGCCGCTCCGAAGAAACGGCCCCGACGAGGACCCGGCCGTCGTCGGTGACGAGGGCGTTCAGGAGCGCGGTGGAGATCAGGCGACCGCCGTCGACCGGCTCGGCCAGCTCGCCGAGCAGCGGGCTGGCGAGCAGGTCGCCGCCGACCGGCAGGACCAGCACGGTCTCCCAACCGGTGCCGACCGTCTCGGCGCCGTCGGCGGCCCCGCCGAAGGCGCTCATGCCGGATCCGGCCAGGGGGCCGACACCGCTGTCGGCTCCGTCGGCTCCGTGTGGCGGCAGGTCGGGAAGCGTCCGTTCCATCACCGTGGCACCCGCCGGTGGGGTGAACTCGAAGACAGCGGGATCGGGCGCGGCGAGGTCGAGGGAGGTATAGGCGAGATCCAGCGCCGGGTCCGCCTGGCCGCGGGCGTCGACCGTGACCCGCAGCGGGAAACCGGTCTCGCCGTCGACGGCCACGGTGATCCGGGCCACGAGCGTCTCCGAGGTGCGTGGCGTGAACACCAGCGCATAGGCGTCACGGCCGGCCACGGTGACGTCCTGGTCCACCGTCAGCTCCGACGTCGGCTCGACGGCGGCGACGAGCTTCGCGGCGAACTCGTCCGGTGTGGGGACGGTGCCCGCGGTGGCGCGACCCCGCTCATGCTCCGGGAGCGTGAGGTGGGTGACGGCGTTCTGCTGGAAGTCGTTGAACCAGACGTCGGCGCCGTTGTGCACGACATTCAGCTCCGTGAACGAGTCCATGAGCTGGAGCCGGGCACGGTCGGTGCCGTCGACGTAGACACGACCGGTGTGCTCGCCGGTCAGCCACGCCAGGGCGTCGGTCAGGCCGCCGGTCTCGGGTGCGGTCGCACCGGGCCCGCCCGGGGCCCCGGTACCATCCTCGTCCCCGAACCCGCTCGGCCCGTGCCCAGGTATTCCCGGCCCGTGCCCGGACAATGCGGCCGGCAGCTCGGGGAGCCCCAGGTCGGACGTCTGGGTGAACGCGCCTGAGAAGGACTCGACGGAACTTCCGACCAGGAGCGCGAGGACGTCCTCGGGGGTCTTGTCGGGCAGATCCGCGGCCCCCGCCTGGGAGGTGATGGCAAGGGTGCCGGCGATGACGGCGGGCACGGCGACCGCGGGCAACCATCGGAACCAACTGCGGGCCATGAGCACACTCTCCCTCGCGACGGACATCACTGCGACGGTACGTCGTCTTCGGGGCGTGCACCAGCCCCTCGCGGCGTGCCGGGCGCGGGGCCTCTCGACCTCGGACCCCCTCAGGCCGGTGGCTCCCTTCCGGCCGGTCGGCGCGGTGCCGACGCCCGACCACGGGCCGGGCGGGTGCGGTGCGGACCCGAGCGCCGCGACCCCACCGTGCGGTCTGTCGGCGGTGGCGGGCTGGAGGAGGTCCTCGGCGCCGTCGCGATGCGTGGCGTGTCCTCGGAGGCGGACGCGTTCCAGACACCCCCCGACTGGCGCACGAGGGATCACCTCGTCACGGTGGTACGGTCCTCCGCGGGGAAGCCGCCGTCGCGCAGCATCGCGCGGCTGTGCTTGCGCAGGTGCCGGCGATCTTCTGCCGTGGCACTGAATCGTCACGCGGCGCGGGTACGGCCGGGGCTGGTCACGCATGCTCGGCGAGCGGGCCGTCGCCGGACGTCCGCCGGTCTCGCACCGCGAAGGCGAGCGAGACGAGCAGGCACAGGCTGATCGCGAGGAACGCCGCGGCGAAGCCCCGCTCCCACGTGCCGACGGCGACGACGGCGAACAGGATGGCCGTGATCATCGCGGTGCCGATCGCGGTACCGATCCGCTCGGCGGTGGACTTCACCCCGCCCGCCGTGCCGCCGTACGTCGACGGAACGTCCTCGAGCGAGAGCGTCTGGTTGGCCGAACCCAGGGCGCCCTGGCCGAGGCCCGGGATCATCAGTGTGAGCGCGAGCCACCAGAAGCTGATGCCGGCGGCCTCGACGAGGAGGACCACGCCCACACTGAGCAGTGCTCCGGCGATCACCAGGGTCAGGGCCCCGACGATGATGGTGCGGCCCCTGGACAGCGCCCGGCGTCCCGACCACATCGAGGAGAAGGCGGAGACGACGGCGTTGGGCAGCCCGATCAGCCCCGTCTCGAGCGCGCTGACACCGAGCCCGTTCTGCAGGTACAGCGCCACGACGACGAAGATCGACGTGGAACCGAGGAAGAACGTACCGCCCACGGCGGCGCCGTTCGAGAACGACGGGAACGAGAAGAGCGCGAGGTCCACCATCGGTGCGTGCCCGCGCGCCTTGTACCACCGTTCCCACCGCGTCCATAGGAGCAGGACGAGCAGCCCGACGGGGACGATCAGCCACATGAGCGCGCTGCCCCGGGACATGAACGGCAGCATGACGGCGAGCACGGCGAGGGCGAGCAGCAGCGAACCGATCGGGTCGAGGTCCACCTTCTCCCGCAGCACGGCCGGCGCCGGACCGGTGGCGGTGCGGGCCCTCTTGGCGAGGCGGGCGGCCCGGCGGGCCGCGAGACGCTTGCGCTCCTTGCCGAACGGGAACCAGGCGAGCGCGAGCGCACAACCCAGCACGCCGATGGGGAGATTGATGAGGAAGGTGGCCCGCCAGCCGATGTCGGTACCGAAGGTCTCGATGATGACGCCCGCCAGCACCGGCCCGACAGCCACGGAGGCGGCCACGACGGTGCCGAACAGCGCGAAGGCCCGGGCCCGGTCCATGCCCTTCCAGTACTGCTGGATCATCCCCATCGTCTGCGGGTTGTACAGGCCCGCCCCGATCCCCTGCACGAACCGCGCGAGGTTGAGGAACATCGGCGTCGGTGCGAGGCCGCAGGCGAGGGACGCCAGGGAGAAGACGGCCAGGCCGAGCACGAAGAAGCTGCCGCGGCCGAGGACGTCACCGGCCCGGCCGGCGGGCACAAGCGTGATACCGAACGTCAGCGCGTACCCGGCGAGCACCCACTGCAGATCCGAGTCCGTGGCGCCGAGCCCTTCCGAGATCGTGGGCAACGCGACGTTGATCGAGGAGACGGCGATGAGCGCCATCGCGATCGGGATCAACAGCACGAGCAGGATGCGGCTGCGCCGGAAGACGCGGTCCGTACCTGCGACGCGGATGAGGTTCGGGTCCTCGGGCTGCTCGGTCACGTCCCCGTTTCTATGCCCTGGGGGCCGAAAGTGCCAGAACGGCCCGCCGTCGGGCGGGGCGGTCCGGGGTAACCTCCGCGGATGGCACGTCAACTGGACCTCCTCCGCGCGAGCGCGATGCCGCGCAGGCCCGTCCCCGGCCGCGGCATCCTCGACCCGTCGGTGACCCGGATGCGCGTGCGCCCGGGCGATCTGGACATCTACCTGCACGTCAACAACGGCGTCTACCTGCAGATGATGGATGTCGCCCGGACCAACCTCATCGCCGACCTCGGCGGCTTCGCGCCGCTGAAGGTCAACGGGTGGTACCCGGTGGTAGCGGCGTCGACCGTGAAGTATCGCCGGTCGCTCCGGCTGCGGGAGCGGTTCGTGGTCACCACCCGCGTGCTCGGCTGGGACGAGCGCGTCATCTATCTCGAGCAGGTCTTCACGCGCGACGAGGATCTGTGCGCCCGCGGGCTCGTGGCGGGCCGCTTCCTGGCTCGCGGGTCAAGTGACCGTGTCCGCGCTCCCGACGTCGTCGCCCTGCTCGGGACCCACGGCATCGCGAGTCCGAAGCTGGCGGACGACGTGGCCGGGTGGGCGCGAGCCCTGGACGTGGCGCACCGTGACTGAGGTCGTCGAGCGCACCGCGAGCGAGGGCGTCGAGCCGGCCACGGCGTGATGGTGACCGTGACGGTGGCGAGGGACCGTCGCCCCAGCGGGGTGCGCCACGTGAGACGGCGTGACGGGCGGCGCTCCTGACGGGACATAATGGCCTCGCCGACAACTGAACATGCCACTCAACCGCGGCGGGAGAGTCCCGCACCCGCGGGCGCCGAAGGAGCAACCCCCCGGGAATCTCTCAGGCACCCAGACCGCCACGGCCAGGCTCCTCTGGAAAGCAACCCCGATCGGGGTTCACCGACGGTGTAACCGGGCCCTTGGCCCGCGAAAGCTCTCAGGTCCACATGACAGAGCGGGGAACGTACCCGTTCTGCGTGCACCCGATGCGCGCCCGTCCCGAGGAGTTCTGTGGCCCTGTCCACCTTCGCGCCCACGGCTGCACCCGAGCGCACCCGGCTCGTCCCGGCAACCCGTACCAACCCGGCGAACCGCCGTCTCGGCGTGCTCGCGATCATCGTCTCGGCCACGGCGATGGGTACCGCCGGTGTGTTCGGCCGCCTGGCCACCCCGTCCGGCGCTCTGATCGGCGAGGCGCTCACGCTGGGCCGCATGCTTGTCGGTGCACTGGGGATGCTGGTCATCCTCGCCGTCTCGCGACGCCTCGGGCTGCTGCGACGCACCCGCTTGTCCTGGTCCGTCGTGCTCGGTGGCGTGTTCCTCGGGCTCTCGCTCGCGACGCTGCTCTCCGCGACCGTGCTGATCGACCTCTCCCGTGCCGTGGCCCTGCACTACCTCGGCCCCGTCGTGGCGACCGTCCTGGCCCGCGTGCTCCTGAAGGAGTCGATCAGCCGGACCGACTTCCTCTCGTTGGGCACCAGCTTCGTCGGGATGATGCTGGCCGCCGGCCTCGTCGAAGGGCACCCGCTCGCCACCTCGGGGGACGCGCTCCTCGGCACCGCGCTGGCGACCGCGTCGGGTGTGCTCTACGGTGCGGCGCTGCTGAGCTACCGCTACCGCACCGACATGCCGTCGGACGTGCGCAGCTTCTGGAACTTCGTGTTCGGCGCCGTGGGGACGGCGGCGATGGTCGCCGTGACGCGCCCCGACCTGTCGGGGATGACGGCGTCGCACTGGGCGTGGGCGGTCGGCTTCTTCCTGGTCTGCGGGCTCCTCGCCCTGGGCCTGCTCGTCGTCGCGGGCAAGCACCTGCGCGCCGCCGAGCTCTCGGGCCTGTCGTACTGGGAGGTCGTGGTGGCGCTGTTGCTCGGGGCCGCCGTCTTCGGCGAGGCGATCTCGCCGCTCGCGGCCACCGGCACAGGGCTGATCCTCGCCGCCGCCGTCCTGCCGCTCCTCCGCGTCGAACGCGCGTAGCGTCGCACGCGGGTGGGTCTCGACCACGGCCTTGGGGGCCGTTACTTTCGGCCTGAGCTGCGCGTGTGGTGCCGCCTCGTCACCGCGTGCGCGCCGCCGCGCGGCAGACCGCGGCACTCACCAGGTGCTGGCTCCGCGCAGGACGGCGTCGGACCCGCCGTCGACGAAGACGACCTGTCCGCACAGGTGGGTGTTCTCCTCTCCGGTGAGCCAGGCGAGGAGGTTGCCCACCGTCTCGGCCTTGGCGATGCCGTTGAGCGGCATGGGCACCTGCTTGAGCAGCGCCGCGCGCGCCTCCTCGGTGGCGATCAGATCGGTGACCATCGGCGTGTCGATGATGCCGGGGGCCACCGCGTTGAGCGGGATGCCGGCGCCCGCCCACTCGGGTGACGCGGCGCGGCCCCGCAGCCACAGTGCGAGCGCGCGCTTGGTGGTGCCGTAGATCAGGGGAGCGCGCTCGTCGGCGGCGAGCTCGCCCGCCCGGGTGACGGCGTCGTCCTCGGTACCCTCGAGCAGCAATGCGAGGAGCTCGTCGTCGGGCGGGAAGAGCGAGGCCATCGAGGAGACGGCGACGGCGCGGGGTGCGGGGGAGCCGGTGAGCATCGGCCGTAGGCCCTCGAGTGTGGCGATCGCACCGTAATAGTTCACGCGCACGGTGGCGGTGGTCCCGCTGGAGAGTCCGGCGCACGCGATGATCGCGTCGATCCGGTCGCCGGTGCGTGCGCGCACCAGCTCGACCATGGAGGCGCGGCCGGAGTCGGTGGACAGGTCCGCCACGATGTCGGAACCGGCGAGGTCCACGCCGAGGACGCGGTGGCCGCGCCCGGTGAGGATCTCGGCGGTGGCCAGGCCGATGCCGGAGGCGGCTCCGGTGACGACGTAGGTGCTCATGGTGACCCTTTCGGTGGGTGGGTCGGGCATCTCCGAAACTAACCGGTACCGGCGGTTCCAGGAGCGGACCATGGGCCCACGGACGATGGGCCCGGAGGCACCCGACCCAGACCCGTCGACGCGCTCTCCGGCGCCGGAACCGTCCGACGCCAGACGTATTTCGGCCCGAGTCCGAAGACCCGGGCCGCTGGTGCCACCGTGGAAGGTCAGTTCTCGTGGTATGCCCGATCGTGGGCGGTGCCGGTGCTCTCTACAGCTCAGCGGCCTAGTTCTCGCGAGATGCCTGACGGCCAGGTGGCGATGGTTGAGTACCTCACTGCTAAGCATCACCCGCCTGCACTCGTTCGGCACCGCCCCTCATCCGTCGGCGGGCGGGGTGCACTCCTGCCGAGCCGCCGGGGAGTCGCGGTCTGGAGAACCCAGCGTACCCACCGATCGCCCGATGCGATAGGCCAGACGTCCGTTGTGCACGGCGCCGTGGTGGTTCGCTGGGCGCCGGACCCTGTCATACCCCCGGATGCGGGTGGAGGAGCCGGCCGCCCGTCCCGCCGACCGAGGAGGACGACGCCATGAGCCGGGAGTCGGGGCGGAGCAGCCACGAGATGTGGAGACCTCGGATCGTGCCCCCGGTGCGGGGGTGGTCCTCGCCAGGTACCGGGCACATCCTCGTGCAGAGCACCGCCGGCCGGCTCATCGGAGGACGCAGCGTCAGCGATGAGCCGGCCGACCCGGCGGCCGGTGCTGCCAGACGGTGCTGGTCAGACGGTGCTGGTCAGACGGTGCCGGTCAGACGGTCAGCGGGTCACACGGTCTGGAGGACGCGGTCGACGGCGCCGCGCAGCGTGGTCGACGTGGCGTCCTCGTCGGGCGTGGTGCCCGGGTTCCCGGAACGGCCGTGCATGCCGCCACCGCGGTGGTGCAGCGCGGGAACCTCGTCGACGACGGCGGTCACGCGTTCCTCGAGCTGAGCCTTGAGCTCGTCGGCGCGGTCCTGCTCGAGGTCGCCGGCGGCCACCGCCGTGTCGATGCGCTCGGTGGCCACGGCCACGAGCGCGTCGACCAGCGTGCCGACGTCGACGCCCTGCTGTTCGGCGAGGTCCGCCAGGGAGGAGCCGGACCGCAGCGCGTCGCGCATCTCCTCCGCGGTCAGACCGAGCACCTCGCCGGCCGACTCGAACGGGAGCGGGCCGGCGTCGTCGTGCATGCGGCGGCCGAACTCCTGCGGGCCGAGGGCCTCGGAGTCGTTGAGGGTCGCGGCGATGGTGTCCGCCTTCTCCTGCGTCAGGGTGCCGTCGTCGACGAGGCCGGCGAGAGCCTCCTTGAGCCGGGTGAGGCGGTCCGCGAGGGACGAGTCGCCCGCCGTGGTCGCTGTGTCCGGCTTGGTCGCAGTCTCCGCACTGGCGGGCAGGAGCGCGCCGGCGACGAAGAGTCCGCCGACAGCCACCGAGCTGGCGGCGGTGATCGTGGTGAGCTTTCGCATGTGTACTCCTATGGTCGTCCGGGTGCGGTGGCCCGGCGTGATCCGCGCTCACCACCGTGGTGTGCCGACATGGCAGGACCCTGGGACGAGTCTGGGAACAACCCGGGACCGGGGCCGAGGATCCTGGGATCCGGGCCCGGACGTGCCGACGTCCGGGCCGTTCGTCCCGGGTCGGTGGCATCGGACCTGGCATCCTGATCGCGCAAAACGGACGAGACGCTGGGGAGCGACAGTGAGACGACTGACGTACGCGATGGCCGGACTGGCGCTCGTGCTCGCCGGCTGCGCCGGGACAGAGCCCGGCACCGAGGCCCCCGACGCCACCGAGGCCCCCG
>NZ_JBTSDU010000021.1:0-30415 GCF_054605595.1 Georgenia sp.
TTCCTGTTCGGTGGGCTGACCGGCGTCATCCTGTCCAGCCCGGCCATGAACTTCCAGGTGCAGGACACCTACTTCGTCGTGGCCCACTTCCACTACGTCGTCTTCGGCACGGTGGTGTTCGCCATGTACGCGGGCTTCTACTTCTGGTGGCCCAAGTGGACCGGCCGCATGCTCGACGAGAGGGTCGGGAAGATCCAGTTCTGGTTGCTGTTCATCGGCTTCCACACCACGTTCCTGGTCCAGCACTGGCTGGGCGTGCAGGGCATGCCGCGCCGGTACCCGGACTACCTGGTCGAGGACGGCTTCCAGCTCTACAACCAGATCTCCACCGTCGGGTCGGTGATCCTGGCGGCATCGACGCTGCCGTTCCTGTACAACGTCTACAAGACCCAGCGCGGGCCGCGCACGGTGTTTGTTGACGACCCGTGGGGTTTCGGCAACTCCCTGGAGTGGGCCACCGCCTCGCCGGTCCCGCGGCACAACTTCACCTCGTTGCCGCGGATCCGCTCCGAGCGGCCGGCATTCGACCTGCACCACCCCGAGGTCTCCGCCATGGACCACCCGGAACCGGACCGCGGGCTCCTCGACTCCGTCCTGGCGGGCACCGAGCGCCCGGGCGAGCGGACTGCGGCACGTGAGCGCGCGCAACGCGACACCATCGAGGGCGAAGGGACACAGCGATGAACCCGCACGGCTTGGAACACGACCAGCGGCCGGACACCCGGCCCCTGCGGGTGGAGGCGTGGCTCTTCCTCTCGGGCATCATCTTCTTCGTGCCCATCGGGGTCGTCTACGGGTTCGTCACGGGCTGGTCGGAGGCGGTCGGCGCCGTCGCGCTGATCCTGCTCGGCGGGATGTTCGCGATGGCCGGCGGCTATCTGTGGCTCACGGGCCGCCGGGTCGACCAACGCCCCGAGGACGACCCGCTGGCCAACATCGAGGACCGCGCCGGCGAGGTCGGGGTGTTCTCCCCGCACAGCTGGTGGCCGCTGGTGATGGGCGCCGGCGTCGCGGTGGCCTTCCTCGGCATCGCCATCGGATGGTGGCTGGTCGGGATCGGTGCCGTCATCGCGCTCCTGGCGGTGGCCGGGCAGCTGATGGAGTTCTCCCGGGGGCAGCACGCGCACTGACAGCACGCACCGAAAAGGCCCCCAGGAGCGATCCTGGGGGCCTTCTGGGTGCTTCGGCAAAGGGGGGGGCCGCCGCCCGGCGCGGACCGGTGGGCCCGCGCGGCTGTCAGGCGACGACGAGGCCTGAGCCGGTCACCTTCGCGAGACGGGCGGCGACGTCCTGCCAGTTCACGATGTTCCAGAACGCCTTGACGTAGTCCGCCTTGACGTTGAGGTAGTCGAGGTAGAAGGCGTGCTCCCACATGTCGAGCATCAGCAGCGGGAGGGTCCCGACCGGGACGTTGCCCTGCTGGTCGAAGAGCTGGAAGATCACGAGCTTGCCGGAGAGCGAGTCGTAGGCCAGCACGGACCAGCCGGAGCCCTGGATGGACGTGGCGTTCGCGGTGAAGTGCGCGACGAACTTCTCGAACGAGCCGAACGAGTCCTTGACGGCCTCGGCGAGCTCGCCCTCGGGCCCGCCGCCGCCCGCCGGGGAGAGGTTCTGCCAGAAGATCGAGTGGTTGGTGTGGCCACCGAGGTTGAACGCGAGGTTCTTCTCGTGCAGGTTCACCGCGGCCAGGTCCCCGCTCTCGCGAGCCTCGGCGAGCTTGTCGAGCGCGGCGTTCGCGCCCGTCACGTACGCGGCATGGTGCTTGTCGTGGTGCAGCTCCATGATCTTGCCGCTGATGTGCGGCTCGAGGGCGCTGTAGTCGTAGGGGAGGTCGGGGAGTGTGTACACGGCCATGAATGATCCTCCTGGCTTGTCGGGCGGTGCCGGGAGGCACCGCGGTGCGTCAACGGGTGGGCACCGTCGGCCGCCGCTGGGCGGCCGGCCGGGGTGTTCCCGGTCACCTAGGTCAACCTAGCGGCACCGAGAATGTTCCCGTTGCCCGAACGCGGGTGCGTCCGGTTCCTGCACCGCCGCACGGCTGGCGAACGGCGGAGATTCGTGTGGTCGTCGGCGAGCACGGACGATCGGCCGGCGGGGACGGACGCCCGAGGGCCGCGCCCGTGGGGACCGGCCGTCGTCGGTGGCGTGTGCGCCGCCCTCAGCTCCTGGACTGCTCGAGCGTGGCGACCGACGTGCTGGCGGGCACGCCGTCGTCGTGGTGCTCCTGCTTGACCTCCATCTCGAAGCCGAGCGCGCCGCCGTGGACCTCCTTGCGGGGGCCGTCATCACCCTCGATCTCGCCACCGTGGTGCTGGGCGGCCGCGAGCTCTGCGGGCGTGACGGGCTCGACGCGATCCTCGTAGAAGAACCGGGAGAGCCGGCGCCGCCAGACGTCCTTGCGCCACCCGGGCCGGTCGACGCCGAAGGCGTCTGTGGCGGGCTCGATCTCGACGGGCCGCTGGGGCTCGTGCTGCACGAGGATCCAGCGCTCGTGATCGGTGAGCGGCTTGTGCACCTCCATGAAGCGGCCGTCGGCGAGCTGCACGATCCGGCCGGTCTCGTAGCCGTGGAGCGCGAGCTCGCGGTCGCGGCGCTGCAGCGCGAGGCAGATCCGCTTGGTGACGACGAACGCCACCACCGGCAGGACGAAGAACAGGATCCGGAACGCCCACGTGATGTCGTTGATCGACAGGTGGAAGTGCGTCGCGATGAGGTCGTTCGAGCCGGCCATCACCGTCAGGACGAAGGCCGAGATGATCGCGACCCCGGTGGCGGTGCGCACCGGCACGTTGCGCGGGCGGTCCAGCACATGGTGCTCGCGCAGGTCCTTCGTCGCCGCACGCTCGATGAACGGGTATGCGCCGATGGCGGTGAACAGCAGGCCGGGGACGATCAGCGCCGGGATCAGGACGTTCAGCGAGAGCGTGTAACCGCCGATGACGAACTCCCAGCCGGGCGTGAGGCGCAGCGCCCCCTCCATGAACAGCATGTACCAGTCCGGCTGGGCGCCGGCGGAGACGGGGGAGGGGTCGTACGCCCCGTAGTTCCAGACGTTGTTGATCGAGATCAGCGTGCCCAGGAGTGCGATGAACCCGAAGACGATGAAGAAGAAACCCGCCATCTTGGCCACGTACACGGGGAACGCGGGGTAGCCGACCACGTTGTTGTCGGTCCGGCCCGGTGCGGGGTACTGCGTGTGCTTGTGCACGACCATGAGGATGAGGTGCACGCTCACCAGCCCGACGAGCAGCGCGGGGATGAGCAGGATGTGGACGGTGAAGAGCCGCGGGACGATGTCGGTGCCCGGGAACTCCCCGCCGAACAGCCCGTAGCTGGCGAAGGAGCCGATGATCGGGATCGACTTGGCGACGCCGTCCGCGATCCGTAGGCCGTTGCCGGAGAGCACGTCGTCCGGGAGGGAGTAGCCGGAGAAACCGGCCAGCAGGGCGAGGATCAGCATCGTGAAGCCGATGAGCCAGTTGATCTCGCGGGGCTTGCGGAACGCACCCGTGAAGAAGACGCGGAACATGTGCACCACGATCGCCGCGGTGAACAGCAAGGCCGCCCAGTGGTGCATCTGCCGCATCAGCAGACCACCCTTGACCTCGAAGGACATGTAGACCGTGGAGGCCATGGCCGCCGACATCGGCTGGCCCTGGAGCTGTACGGGCAGCGCATCCTCGGGGTAGGTGGTGTGCGTCATCGACGGCTCGAAGAACAACGTCAGGAAGAACCCCGTGAGGATCAGCACGATGAAGCTCCACAAGGCGACCTCGCCCAGCATGAAGGACCAGTGCTCGGGGAAGATCTTCCGGGAGATGAACTTGACCGCCTTGGCGGCGCCGACCCGGTTGTCGAGGAAGTCGGCGGTGCCCGCCATCTGTTTCGACGGGACGTAGCCGTCCGCCTTGCTGCTCGAGGTGCTCACTTCAGACGCTCCCAGTAGCTCGGGCCGATGGGCTCGGTGAAGTCGCTGCGCGCGACCAGGTAGCCCTCGGTGTCGACGGTTATCGGCAGCTGCGGCAGCGCGCGCCGCGCGGGACCGAAGACGACCTTGGCCTCGTCGGTGATGTCGAACGTGGACTGGTGGCACGGGCACAGCAGGTGGTGCGTCTGCTGCTCGTACAGCGCCACCGGGCAGCCCACGTGGGTGCAGACCTTCGAGTAGGCGACGATGCCGTCGTAGGACCAGTCCGCCCGCTCCGGGCTCACCTTGAGGACGCGCGGGTCGACGCGCACCAGCAGCACGATGGCCTTGGCCTTCTCCTCCAGGAAGTGCTCCTCGTCCTGAAGACCCTGAGGAATGATGTGGAAGACGGAACCGATCGTCACGTCGGATGCCTTCAGCGGTCTGCCGGTGGGGTCGATGGCGAGGCGCCGGCCGACGCCACCGCCCGGGATCTCACCGCCCGTGCCCTCGGGGACGTCGCCCCAGAGCGTGTGCCGGAACTTCGAGACGTCCCAGTCGCCACCGAGGTTGCCGATGAGCGGGATCAGGATCGGCAGGGGTGCGAGTGCCGCAGCTCCGACGATGGCGCCCTTGAGGAGCGGGCGCCGGGCGATGCCGGAGTCGTCGGCGCCGTCGACCATCATGCCGGCGGCGATCTTGCGGGTCTCGTCGTCGGACTGCTGCGGGTGCCGCAGCTCGATCTGCTCGACGTTGGTCATCAGGGCCTTGGACCAGTGGATGGTCCCGATGCCGATGCCGAGCATGCCGACGCCGAGGCCGACGCCGAGCACGAGCGTGGACAGGCGCACGCTGCCCAGCGTGGAGTCCAGCGGGATGGCGAAGTACCCGACCACGGTGGCGGCGGAGGCGATCACGGAGATCGTGAAGAGGAGCGCGATCTGCCCCTCCGTGCGGCGGCGCGCCTTCGGGTCGACGTCGCCGAGGCGGGGCCGATGCTCCTCGAGGCCGGGGTTCTCGAACCGCTCGGGCACGGTGGTCCCGGTGGGCTGGTGCTGGCTGATGCTCACGAGGACTTCGCTCCGATCCACACGGCGACACCGATGAGCGCACCGATGCCGATGACCCACACCCACAGGCCCTCGGCCACCGGGCCGAGCGAGCCGAGCGTGATGCCGCCGACGGACGTCTCGCGCTGCTGCATGAGGTAGGCGATGACGTCCTGCTTGCCCTGCGGGTCGATGTTGGCCTCGTTGAAGACGGGCATCGACTGGGGGCCGGTGAGCATGGCCTCGTAGATCTGGGTGGGGGTGGACCGGAAGAGCGACGGGGCGTACTTGCCCTCGCTGAGCGCCCCGCCGGCGCCGACGGCGTTGTGGCACATCGCGCAGTTCGTGCGGAACAGGGCCATGCCGTTGGCCGGGTCGCCGCCGGCCGGGTCGACCTGCTCGGCTGTGGGGATCGCCGGCCCGGGGCCGAGCGAGGCGACGTACGCCGCGACCTGACTGATCTGCTCGGCGTCGAACTGGGCTTCCTTCGCCTCGGCCTGAGGTGCGTTGCTCGCCATCGGCATCCGGCCCGTCGACATCTGGAAGTCCACGGACGCGGCACCCACACCGACGAGCGACGGCACGCTGTCGGTGCCCTCGGCGGCCATGCCGTGACAGGTGGCGCAGTTCGCCTGGAAGAGGGCCTCACCCTGCTCGATGTCCTGCGCGTTGCCGGCGGTGGCGGCGTCGGCGGGACGTGGGGCGAGCACGGCATAGAGCGCGCCGGTGACGAGCAGGGCGAGCAGGACGAGGATCGCCGGCGCGAACCGGCTTCTCCTGCTGGCGGCGAGTGCCTTCACGATGCTGAGTCCTTGTTCGGGGTGTTGGGACGAGGGAGGACGGGCCGAAGACGGGGTTGCCGTCACCGAAGGATGTAGATGATGAAGAACAGGACGATCCACACCACGTCGACGAAGTGCCAGTAGTACGAGGTGACGACGGCGCTGCCGGCCTCGAGGTGCCCGAACCGCTTGGCCGTGAAGGCCCGGCCCAGCACGAACAGGAAGGCGATGAGCCCCCCGATGACGTGCAGGGCGTGGAACCCGGTCGTAATGTAGAAGACGGAGCCGTAGGAGCTGGCGGAGATGGTCACGCCCTGGTGGATGAGCTCGGCGTACTCCGCGACCTGGCCCGCGACGAAGATCGAACCCATGACGAACGTGAGCGTGTACCACTCGCGCATGCCCCAGCGGGCCACGTCGAGGAGCGAGCCGGTGCGGGACGCCTGGAACCGCTCCGCAGCGAACACGCCCATCTGGCAGGTGACGGAGCTCAGCACCAGGACGGTGGTGTTGACGAGGGCGAACGGCACGTTCAGCAGGCCGGTCGACTGCGACCAGACTTCGGGGCCGGCGACCGAACGATGCGTGAAGTACATCGCGAACAGGCCCGCGAAGAACATCAGCTCGCTGGACAGCCAGACGATGACTCCGACCGACAGCGTGTTCGGCCTGGTCACCTGCACGGGGGGTGCGCTCGGGGCGGCGGTGGTTGACGACACGGCGTCATTATGGCGCAGGTTGGCCCCCTGTTGGCCAGTTCTGGGGTCGGCAAGTCGGCAGGGAAACCCAGGACTAGCGTAAATCCGCCGAAAGGTCAGATGACCAAGACTTTGGTCCTAGTCCGTCGACGACCGGTTTGTCCGATTCGTCCGGACGTGCGGCGCGATGGGCCTCCCGGGCGCCGCGAGCACTACGATGCCGGGGTAGAACGGTGATGCGTGCGTCCACAACGGTGACATGCGTCGACCGCTCGGCACGGACACGGGCGCGGACCGCCCCGCGAGGAAACCTTGGAGGACGACGATGGCCAGCCCGCAGATCGCACCCGAAAGCGCTGCGTCCCAGGTGGACGAGAACGCGACCGTCGAGCTCTTGATCTACAGCGACGACGTCGACACGCGCCAGGCGGTGATCGAGGCGGTGGGGCGCCGGCCCGGCAAGGGCCTGCCCCGCGTGCGCTGGACGGAGGCGGCCACCCACGCGGGTGTGGTGGAGAAGGTGGAGCAGGGAGACTTCGCCCTCCTCGTCCTCGACGGCGAGACGGCCAAGGTCGGCGGCATGGCCGTGGCCTACCAGCTCAAGAACGAGATCTTCAACTGCCCCCCGGCCATCATCCTCACCGGCCGCCCGCAGGATGCGTGGCTGGCCAACTGGGCGGAGGCGGCGGCCGTGGTGCCCGCGCCGTTCGACCCCCGCGAGCTGCAGGAGGCGGTGGCCGGCGTCCTGCGCACGCAGCTCGAGAAGGCTGGTAAGTGAGCCGACCCCCAGCGGCGGCCCACGCCGAAACGCCGACGTGGCCCGAGCTCATCGCTCAGCTCGTGGCCGGTCAGGACCTCACCGCGGCCGAGACCGCGTGGGCGATGGACCAGATCATGGCGGGAGAGACGCCGCCCGCGGTGCTGGCCGGCTTTCTCGTCGGCCTGGCCACCAAGGGTGAGACCGTCGACGAGCTGGGCGGACTGGCCGACGGGATGCTGGCGCGCGCCGTGCCCATCGATGTCTCCGGCGACGTGGTCGACATCGTCGGTACGGGCGGGGACCGGCTGCACACGGTCAACATCTCGACCATGGCGTCCCTGGTCATCGCGGCCGCCGGCGTCGGCGTCGTCAAGCACGGCAACCGGGCGTCCAGCTCGTCGTCGGGCTCCGCGGACGTGCTCGAGGCGCTGGGCGTGGACCTCAACCTCGAGATCCCGCGCGTGGAGCAGAACTTCCGCGAGCTGGGCATCACGTTCTGTTTCGCGAACGTCTTCCACCCCTCGATGCGGCATGCGGCGGCGACCCGGCGAGAGCTCGCGGTGAGCACCGCCTTCAACGTGCTCGGCCCGTTGACGAACCCGGCGCGCCCGCGCGCGGGCGCCATCGGCGTCTCCACCGCCCGCACCGCGCCGCTCGTGGCTGGGGTGCTCGCCCGACGCGGCACCCAGGCCCTGGTCTTCCGCGGCCAGAACGGGCTGGATGAGCTCAGCGCCACCGTCCTCAACGAGATCTGGGAGGTCCGGGACGGTTTCGTCACCGCGTCCACGCTGGACGCCGTGGCCGAGCTGGGCTTACGTCCGGCCACCGTCGCCGACCTGCGCGGCCGGGATGCCACCTACAACGCGGGGGTGGCGCGTGCGCTGCTGGCCGGGGAGCCCGGCCCGGTCCGTGAGGCCGTGCTGCTCAACGCCGCCGCCGCCTTCGTCGCGGACGGCTCGCTCCCGGGCACCTCGGGTGCTGCGCCGCTGATCGAGCGGCTCCGCGCGGGCCTCGACCATGCTGCACGATCGGTCGACTCCGGCGCGGCGGCCGGTCTGCTGGACCGCTGGGTCGCCCGCTCGCACTGATCACGCGCGGCCGCGCGCCGGCGCTCGAACGCACCAAGCGCCGAGGTCCCCGCCCGGGGGCCTCGGTGCTTGGTCGGTCACGGCGGACGGTGCCTACGGCCACATCAGTCAGCATGGAACGGCCGGCCCGTTTCGCATCTCGCGTGGGTCATCCACTCTGGAGCGGAAGGTGCCACATACGAAGGAGCCGGTCGTCATGTCCAGTGTGCAGGAGCGTCGGGACCTGATCCACCTCGGTCTGGACGTTCACAAGAAGACAATCTCTGTCGCGGTGCTCGAGCCTGGCCGGGAAGAGCCCTCGACGTCCTCGATCTCCTCCGATCCCGACGCCGTGGCGCGCCTGATCGCGAGGTTCGATCACCCACAGGAGCTCCTCGCCTGCTACGAGGCCGGGCCGACGGGCTACGAGCTGGCCCGTCAGCTGGCCGGCCTGGGAGTGCGGTGCGAGGTCATCGCCCCGTCGTTGATCCCCCTCGCCCCGGGGGACCGGGTCAAGACGGACACGCGGGACTGCCGCCGTCTGGCCCGCCTGCACCGGGCCGGGGAACTGACCGCGATCCGGATCCCCACCGTGGCCGAGGAAGGAGTGCGGGACCTGTGCCGGGCCAGGGCCGACATGATCATCGACCAGACCCGGGCCAAGCACCGGCTGAACAAGTTCCTGCTCCGCCACGGACGGGTGTGGCGGGACGGGGACAACTGGACGTACAAGCACCGGGAATGGATCGCGGCCCAGCACTTCGACGACCTCGCCGCCCAGGCGACCCTGCGCCACTACATGGCCACCCTCGACGCCCGCGAGGCCGCGGTCACCGCGATCGAGAAGGACCTGACCACCTGGTTCGACCGAGCCCCGTTCGCCGACGCCGTCGCCCGACTGGGCGCCTACCGGGGCATCACCTCGATGGGGGCGCTGACCCTGGCAGCCGAGGTCTGTGACTGGCGTCGCTTCCCTACCGCTGGGGCGTTCATGGCGTTTTGCGGGCTGGTGCCCTCGGAGCACTCCTCCGGGGAGCGCACCCGCCGCGGGCACATCACCCACGCCGGGAACATCCACCTGCGCACCCAACTCGTCGAGGCCGCCTGGACCTACCAGCACCACCCCGCCACCGGCGCCACACTCCGCCGCCGTCAGCAGGGCCTAGACCCCGACGTCGTCGCACGCGCCTGGAAGGCCCAGCTACGCCTGACCAGACGGTTCCGACGACTGGACGCGCGAAAGTCCAGCCGCAACGTCGTCGTCACCGCCATCGCCCGCGAGCTCGCCGGGTTCGTCTGGGCCGAGATGACCACCACGCCCTGATCGCGATGCTCTTCCCTCCTTCCCGGACCGGACCGGCCACCCCGGTCCTGGGACCACCGACCCCACGCGTCGGGCCACCGCCGCAGCAGGACCGATCCCCGTCTGGACTATGCCCGCCCACCCGGGCGCGCTCAGTTAGGGGCACCCACCTGCGAAACGCCGACATGGCGGTACCAACCCGCGAACATCAGTCTGACGGCCAGGCCACCACACAGGGCCCGGCGCGTGGCTATCTCGCCCGTCCACCACCCGCCCACCCGTGAGCCCTCCACGGCAGACACCCCCACAGCACTGACCAGGGTCCCGCCTGTCCGCGCAATCAAGGATTCCGGACGCGCGCCCACGGCCTCAAGGGTCGCTACGCGATCGCTCCGCGACGGCCTACGGCCGCCCTTGACCCCGAATGCCCGCGCCCAGAACCAGGGCGACTACGCGGAAATTCCCCACTTGACAGAGCCGTTCCACATCAGTCCAGGCCGATGTGGAAGGCCTGCTCGAGGTCGTGCTGCGAGTAGGCCTGGAACGCGATGTAGGTCTGCATGCGCAGGACGCCGTCCACCTTCCCGATGTGGTCGGCGACGACCTTGGCGAGGTCCTCGTGCTCCTTGACCCGGGCGACCGCGATGAGGTCGATGTCGCCGGTCACGGAGTAGACCTCGCTGATGCCCTCGAGGTCCGCCACCTCCTGGGCCACCTCGGGGATCCGGGAGACCTCGGCGTCGATGAGCACGATGGCAGTCAGCATGTTCGCTCCTTCAGGGCGTTGTCGGTAGGGCACGGCGTTCTCGGTAGGACGTCGGGGCGGCCCCGGCCGCCTCGACGGATTCCCCCTATCATCCTCGGCCCGGGAGTCGGTGTCTGCCCGCGCCACGCACGGGGCACGCGAGCGGCACGCTCCCGGTGGTGACCTCGACGAGGCGCACCCCGGTCCCCTCGAGCCACCCCGCCACGAGCTCGGACTCCTCGACCGGCGCGGCGCCGCACGCGGCCTCGGGCGCCGCCACGACCTCACCGCCGGCGCGCAGAGCGGCGATCACCGGCGTGGTGGGCGCCCCCCGGGGTGCCACCACGGTGCCCGCGAGCCGGCCGTAGCGCACGAGGACCATCTCCCAGCCGCCGCCCGGGTGCGGCCGCGCCGCCAGGATCTCGGGCGCCGTCACGAGGGGCCGGAGCCGCTCGGTGCGGCGCGCCCCGGAGAGGAGCGACTGCAGGCGGTCCCGCTGCCGCGCGGCCTCCTCGTAGCGCTCCTGGCCGGCGAGGTCCCCGATCTTCCCGAGCAGCACCTCGACCACGGAGTCGACGTCGGTGCGCAGCGCCGCGCGTGCGCGGACGGTCGCGGTGGCGTAGGCGGCCACGTCCTGCGACCCGACGCAGGGTGCGCCGCACCGGCCGATCTCCGCCAGGGCGCACACGTGTGCATCGGTCTGCGGCACGAGCGGGAGCCGCTGGGTGCACCGGCGCACCGCGACGGCCTCCTGGATCGCCTCGAGCGCCTCCGTGGCGGCCCGGCGGGAGGGGAACGGTCCCAGCGCGGAGCCCATCTCGGCGGCGGCGAGCCGCCGGACCACGCTCAGGCGCGGGAACGGCTCGTCGGTGAGGCGCAGCCACGGCCGGCGCTCGGGCCGCCGGGACCGTCGGTTGTACGGCGGGTCGAGCTCGGCGATGAGCCGGAGCTCGCGCACCTGCGCCTCCAGGGCCGTGGCGCAGGGGATCGTCCGGACCCCCCGCGCGAGGTCCAGCATCTCCCCGATCCGGGCCCGCTTCTCGGCGGCGGTGAAGTACTGCCGCACCCGGCGGCGCAAGTTCACTGCCGTGCCGACGTAGAGGACCTCCTGCGACGGGCCAAGGAACTGGTAGACGCCCGGCCCGTCCGGCAGCCCGTCCGCCATGGCGGACTTGCGGCGCCGTCGCTGGGGGACCGGGTCGGTCGCGGTACGCAGGTCCTCCAGGTGCGTCACCCCCAGCGGGGCCATGCGCTCGAGCAGCACGTGGAGCACGTCGACGGTGGCGCGCGCGTCGTGCAGGGCGCGGTGATCGGGCGTCACCGCAGTGGAGAACAGCGCCGCGAGGGTGCCGAGCCGGTGGTCGGGTGCCTCTTCCCGGGTCACGACCTTGCGGGCGAGGCGGACCGTGTCCACCACCGGTGGGCGCGGCCAGGCCAGGCCCATGCGTTCGGTGGCGTGCCGGAGGAACCCGACGTCGAACGGCGCGTTGTGCGCCACGAGCACCGTGCCCCGGCCCAGACCGGCGAACTCCAGGAAGGCGGGCAGCACCTCGGTGATCGGCGGGGCGTCGATCACCATCGCGTCGGTGATACCGGTGAGCACCACGATCTGCGGCGGGATCGCGAGACCGGGATTGACGAGCGTCTGGAACTCCCCGAGGACCTCACCGCCGCGCACCTTCACCGCACCGATCTCGGTGATCTCCGAACCGGTGGGGGAGCCACCGGTGGTCTCCAGGTCGACGACGACGAAGGTCGCCTCGCGCAGGTCGGTGCCGAGCTCGTCCAGGCCGAGCTGGACGGGCACACCGGTGCCGGCCGCGGCGCGGGTGGCGTCGTCGAGCACGAACCGGCGACCGGGCGGCACCTCCAGGAGCGACTGCTGCATGCCCGCCACGCTAGGGCGCGGCACCGACATCGTGCGGTAGCGACACCGCCGACCGCCGACCGGCGGCAGGTGCCCCACCCGTCGGTGCCCGCCGGTCCGGCGGGCACCCGGCACTAACCCACCGAGCCCTCCGGCCGAGCCTCGCGGTCGGCAGCGGCGCGGGCGTAGAAGTCGTCGATCGTGCTCGCGAAGGCCTCGAGCACGGCTTTGCGCTTCACCTTCAGCGACGGCGTGAGGTAGTCGTTCTCCACCGTGAAGTCGGTGTCGAGGACGTCGAACGCCCTGATCTGCTCGGCGCGCGAGACCTTCGAGTTCGCCCGGTCGATCGCCATCTGGAGATGTTCGAGCACCCGTGGGTCGCGGGCTGCGTCGACGACGCCCAGCTCGGGACGGCCGTGGTTCGCCAGCCAGCCCGGCAACATCTCGGCATCGAGCGTGATGAGCGCCCCGACGAACGGGCGCTGGTCCCCGACGACGACACACTGCGACACGAGCGGGTGCGCCCGTACCGAGTCCTCGAGCGGGGCCGGCGCCACGTTCTTGCCGGCCGCGGTGACGATGATCTCCTTCTTGCGGCCGGTGATCCGGAGCGCGCCGTCCACGTCCATGGACCCGATGTCCCCGGTGTGGAACCAGCCGTCCTGGAGCGCCTCGGCCGTGCTCGCCGGGTTGTTGTGGTACCCGCGGAACACCCCGATGCCCTTGAGGAGGATCTCCCCGTCCGGTGCGATCCGCACCGAGGTTCCCGGCATGGGCTGGCCGACCGTTCCGATCTTCACCCTCCCCGGGCGGCCGACGTTGGTGGGTGCCGTGGTCTCGGTGAGCCCATATCCCTCCAGCACCGTCAGCCCCACGCCGCGGTAGAAGTGCCCGAGGCGCTCGCCGAGCGGCGCACCGCCGGAGATGGCGTACTCCGCCTGGCCGCCGAGCGCGTGGCGGATCTTCGAGAGCACGAGCTTGTCCGCCACCCGGTACTGCGCCTTGAGCACCGCCGACGGGCCGCCGGCGTCGAGCGCCCGCGAGTACGTGATCGCCACCTTGGCCGACCAGCGGAAGATCTTCGTCTTGACGCCCCCACCCGTGCGCAGCTCGACGCCGTTGTAGACCTTCTCCCACACGCGTGGCACGGAGAGGATGAACGTGGGCCGGAACGTGGCGAAGTCCGCCACGGCCTGCTTGGCGTCGGCCGTGTGCCCGAGCGGCTTGCCCGCGAGGAGTACGAGCACCTCGACGAAGCGGGCGAACACGTGCGCGAGCGGCAGGAAGAGCAGCGAGCGGGCGTTGGCCGGCGTGACGACGACGTGCAGCGAGTCGATCGCCTCGAGGCACAGCTCGACGAAGTTGCCGTGCGTGAGCTCGGCGCCCTTGGGCCGGCCGGTGGTGCCGGAGGTGTAGATGATGGTTGCGAGCGAGTCGAGGCCGACGCCGGCCCGGCGCGCCTCGAGGTCGGCGTCGGGGATGTCCCTGCCCAGCTCGGCGAGCTGGTCGAGCGCACCGGCGTCGATCTGCCACACCTCCCGCAGCATCGGCGTACCGCCCTCCAGGGTCCGGGCCTCCTCCACGGTCGCCGCGTTCCCGGCGTTCTCCACGAAGGCGACGACGGCGCCGGAGTCGGCCAGGATCCAGCGTGCCTGGTCGGGGCTGCTGGACTCGTAGATCGGGACCGGGACCGCACCGGCGTGCCACGCGGCGAGGTCGACAAGGGTCCACTCCAGACGGGTGCGAGACATGATCGCGACGCTCTGGCCCGGTCCCACCCCAGCCGCGATGAGGCCCTTCGCGATCTCGTCGACCCGGGCGAGTGTCCATACCGCGTCGTGGGCGACCCACGCTCCGTCGACCTTCTCCTCGAAGAGGATCTGGGTGGGACGCAGGCGGGCGTGGTCGACGAGGTAGTCGGTGATACGGCGGGCGGGGTCCACATCGACCCCTCGGGGGGAGCTGTACTCGTCCATGCGGTCTCCATCGGCAGTTGGGACCGCCAGCGTAACCGCCGTAAGCGTGCGCGGCGTGGCGGTTACCGCCCGCCGATGCCGAACCGAGACGATGGGGCGAGAGAATAGGGACGGCCGAGGGACGGCCAAGGCCCGTGGCCGGAAGGTAGACGAGGAATGCACGCAATCGGCGTGGACATCGGCGGGACCAAGATCGCGGCGGGGGTCGTGGACGAGGAAGGCACGGTCCTCGTCCAGACGCGGCGCGCCACGGAGCCCGAGGACGCGACGGCGATCGAGCGCGCCGTCATCGACGCCGTGACCGAGCTCAGGTCGACGCACGACGTCGGTGCGGTCGGTGTGGCGGCGGCGGGGTTCGTGAGCCCCCGGCGGGACGCCGTGCTGTTCGCCCCCAACATCGCCTGGCGCGACTACCCGCTGCGTGAGCGCCTCGCGGCCTCGATCGACCTGCCGATCGTGGTGGAGAACGACGCGAATGCGGCCGGTTGGGCCGAGTTCCGGTTCGGTGTCGCCCGCGATGCCGAACACATGGTGATGGCGACCGTGGGCACCGGCCTGGGCGGGGCGATCGTCCTCGACGGGCGACTTCTGCGTGGGGCGTTCGGTGCGGCCGGCGAGGTCGGGCACATGAAGATGGTCCCTGGTGGGCACTACTGCGGCTGCGGCCACGAGGGCTGCTGGGAGATGTATGCCTCCGGGCGGGCGCTGACTCGGGCGGCCCGCGCCGCCGTCGTCGCGGACCCGGACCGTGCCGGGGCGATCATCGAGCTCGCGGGCGGCGAGCGGATCAAGGGCCCGCACGTGACCCAGGCCGCCCAGGCGGGGGACCCCCTCGCCGTCGAGCTCTTCGACGCGCTGGGCTACTGGCTCGGCGCGGGCATCGCGGACCTGGCGGCCATCGTCGATCCGGAGATCGCCGTGATCGGTGGCGGGGTGGCGAGCGCGGGTGACCTGCTGCTCGAGCCCGCGCGGGAGGGCTTTCGCCGCCAGCTCTCGGCACGAGGCTACCGGGGCGAGCTCACGATCGAGCTCGCCCAGCTCGGCAACGGAGCCGGCGTCGTCGGCGCCGCCGACCTCGCGCGCCAGTAGGCCCGGGTCAGACGACGGCCCCGCCGGACGGGTCGTCGTCTCGCCGGGACGGCATCCGCCACAGCAGCAGGCCCACACCCGCGAGGAGCACGCCACCGAGCACGGCGAACACGCCGTCGGGCAGCGGGCGCCACACGAGCGCCAGCACCAGGCCGGTGAGGAGCGAGCCGACGGTGGCGATCCAGCCGAGGGTCAGCGCCGGGTCGGCGTGCGAGAGCGGTGCGGGTTCCGGCGGGACGAACCCCTCGTCCTCGTCCTCGTCCGCCAGGTAGTCACGCGGGCCGAGGGGCCGCTCCTGCGGCTCGGCGGGCGTCGCCCTCGGGAGGTCGGGCGGATCCGGCGCGGCGTCGAGGGGACCGAGCGACGCCGTCAACTCCGCCCAACGGGAGGCGACGGTCTCGTCGTCCAGCTCGGGCTCGTGCGGGCCCGGAGCGCCGTCGGGAGCGGTGGGGCCGGCCATGGCGTCCACTGTAGAGCGCCGAGGCGCCGGTGCGGCCCTTGCGTACCGGGAACGCTCGGGGCGAACTGATCCGCCACGCGGCCCCCACGAGGAGGACGCGGCACCCCCCATTAGGATGAGTGCGGCCGGGTGCGAACGGCGCACGGCCCGGGCCGGGGATCCTCCGGCCCGTCGAGGAACTACCGGAAGGCCCTTGATGTCGGTCCGTCGCGTCGCCCTGCTCACCGCGGGCGGCTTCGCCCCCTGCCTCTCCTCCGCCGTCGGCGGACTGATCGAGCGGTACACGGAGATCTCGCCCGAGGTGGAGATCGTGGCCTACCAGCACGGCTACCACGGCCTCCTCACCGGCAACAAGGTCGTCGTCGACGACGAGGCCCGCCGTCACGCCGGTGTCCTGCACCGCTTCGGCGGCAGCCCGATCGGCAACTCGCGCGTCAAGCTGACCAACGCCAAGGACCTCGTCTCCCGCGGTCTCGTCGAGGAGGGGCAAGACCCCCTCGAGGTCGCCGCGGAGCGGCTGCGGACGGATGGCGTCGACGTGCTGCACACCATCGGCGGCGACGACACCAACACCACGGCGGCGGATCTCGCCGCCTACCTGGAGGACAACGGCTACCACCTCACCGTGGTGGGCCTGCCGAAGACGATCGACAACGACATCGTCCCGATCCGGCAGTCGTTGGGGGCCTGGACCGCCGCCGAGGAGGCCGCCGAGTTCGCGCAGAACGTCATCGGCGAGCACCGCTCCGGCCCGCGCCAGCTCATCGTCCACGAGGTCATGGGCCGCCACTGCGGCTGGCTCACCGCCGCGGCCGCGCAGTCCTACCGCGGCTGGCTGGACACCCAGGAGTGGGTCCCGAGCATCGGTCTGAGCAAGGAACGCTGGGACATCCACGCGGTGTTCCTGCCCGAGATGAAGATCGACATCGCCGGTGAGGCCGAGCGCCTCCGCCGCGTCATGGACGAGGTCGGCAACGTCAACATCTTCCTGTCCGAGGGGGCCGGCGTGCCCGAGATCGTCGCCGAGCTCGAGGCCAAGGGCGAGGAGGTCCAGCGGGACCCGTTCGGCCATGTCAAGCTCGACACCGTCAACCCGGGCGCCTGGTTCGCCAAGCAGTTCGCCGACCGCATCGGTGCCGAGAAGGTCATGGTGCAGAAGTCCGGGTACTTCTCCCGATCCTCCCGTGCCAACGCCGAGGACCTCCGCCTCATCAAGTCGATGACCGACCTCGCCGTGGAGTGCGCCCTCCGGGGCGAGTCCGGCGTCATCGGGCACGACGAGGAGGACGGCGGCCGCCTCAAGGCCATCGCGTTCCCCCGGATCGCGGGGGGCAAGGCGTTCGACATCACGCAGGAGTGGTTCGCCGAGCTCATGGGGCAGCTCGGCCAGTCGGTCGTGGCCGCCGAGGGCGCCGCGCACTGATCCGACCGGGGCCGTGCCGCGAAGCCCCGGCATCGATCGTTTCGGCACCAGCTCGCACCGGGACGGCCCACGCGCCGGGACGACCCACGCGCCGGGACGACCCACGCTCGATGAAACTTTCGGACTGCTATTCATGCCAAAGTTTTCGCGCAGCGCTTGGGGGCGCACCCGTTGCTCCACCGGGCACTGCGGGCGTAGCCGGACGGCGAACCGAGCGACACCGGCGACGTGGACGACGGCACCGGCGACGTGGACGAACGGTGAACCGCGTCCCGGACGCGGCCTCCTGCCCAGGTGGCCGCGCCCGGGGTGTACCGGGACGTGGACGCGTCCCGGCGGTATCTGCGCGGGCCCTATCCTGAGGCGGTGAGCAACGAGGTAACGACGACGGCCGGACTCGAGCGCTGGAGGGAGCGGCCCGCCGCACACCAGCCGGCGTGGCCCGACGACGACGTGCTGCACGGCGTCACGGACGAGCTGGCGCAGTGGCCCCCGCTCGTCTTCGCCGGTGAGGTCGACCGCCTGCGCGACCAGCTGGCCGCCGCCCAGCGTGGTGCGGCGTTCCTGCTCCAGGGCGGGGACTGCGCCGAGACGTTCGCGGAGTCGACGGCGGACCGGATCCGGAAGAAGATCCAGACGATCCTGCAGATGGCTGCGGTGCTGACCTATGGCGCGAGCATGCCCGTGATCAAGATGGGCCGGATGGCCGGCCAGTTCGCCAAGCCGCGCAGCAACGACGTCGAGACGCGCGACGGCGTGCCCCTGCCCGCGTACTTCGGCGACGCCGTCAACGGCCACCCGTTCACCGAGGCCGGCCGCACGCCCGACCCGGGCCGCCTCCTGACCGCTTACCACCACTCCGCGACGACCATCAACCTCATCCGGGCGTTCGCCAAGGGTGGCTTCGCGGACCTGCGCCGCGTCCACGAGTGGAACCGCGGGTTCATGTCCAACCCGGCCTACGCTCGGTATGAGGTGCTCGCCGGCGAGATCGACCGCGCGATGCGGTTCATGGCCGCCGCCGGCGCCGACTTCGACAGCCTCAGCACCGTGGAGTTCTACTCCTCGCACGAGGCTCTGCTGCTGGACTACGAAGCCGCCCTCACCCGCATCGACTCGCGCACCGGCCACCCGTACAACACCTCGGCCCACTTCCTGTGGATCGGCGAGCGGACCCGGCAGATCGACGGCGCCCACGTCGAGATGCTCGCCCAGGTGCGCAACCCCATCGGCGTCAAGCTCGGCCCCACCACCACGGGGGACGACGCCGTCGCACTGATGGACAAGCTCAACCCCGACGGCGAGCCCGGGCGCCTGACCTTCATCACCCGCCTGGGTGCGAGCAGGGTCCGCGACGTCCTGCCCGACATCCTCGAGCGCGTCACGGCCGACGGCCGCCCGATCACCTGGGTGTGCGACCCCATGCACGGCAACACGATCACCTCCTCGAGCGGCTACAAGACCCGCGAGCTCGCCACGATCCTGGACGAGGTCCACGGCTTCTTCGAGGTCCACCGAGCACTCGGCACCATCCCCGGCGGCCTCCACGTGGAGCTGACCGGCGACGACGTCACCGAGGTCCTCGGCGGCGGGGAGGCGATCGATGACGCCGCGCTGGCCCGCCGCTACGAGACACTCGTGGACCCGCGCCTGAACCACCAGCAGTCGCTCGAGATGGCCTTCGACGTCGCCGAGATGATCCGCAGCCACTGATCCGTGGACACCGCAGGGGACAGCACGTGGGGGACGGGCGCGCACGACATGCTGGACGACCACCCGCTCCCGCCGGGCCAGCACGCCGTCTCGCCCGCCCCGGTCATGCACTACGGGCCGGTGCCGCGGCGCCGGCCGGAGCGATGGCTCTTCACCGTCGGGGGGCGGACCGATGGTGGTATCGAGCACGAGCTGACGTTCGAGCAGGTGACGGCGCTCCCGCACGTCGATGTGGTCGCCGACCTGCACTGCGCCACGGGCTGGTCCTCCGTGGGTGAGACGTGGTCCGGTGTCGCGGCGCGTGCGATCCTCGACCTGGCACCACCGCGGCCCGACGTCGAGCATGTGCTGGTCTTCGCCGAGTACGGCTACACCGCGACCGTCCGGCTGGAGGACCTCGCCTCGGCGCGAGCCATCCTGGCGACCCACCACGACGGCGTACCCCTGAGCGACGAGCGGGGCGGTCCGATGCGACTGATCCTGCCCCACCTGTACTCGTGGAAGGGTCCCAAGTGGGTCCGGGGCTGGAACTACCTGGCCGACGTCGAGCGCGGCTTCTGGGAGACCCGTGGCTACCACGTGCGCGGCGACGCCTGGCTGGGGGAGCGGTACGCCCACCAGGAGTAGGTGGGCATCGCGACGCAGCCGCGTGTGCGACCGCACCGGGCCGCTGCGTCACCGGCACGAACGGCTACACCACGGTCAGGGTGATGACGCTCTTTCGGGGCAGCATGAACCCGGCACGCGGGTCCTGGGCCTGGACCAGACCCAGCGGGCCACCGAAGATCTCCTTGACCTCGACGACGAACCCTGCGTCCTTGAGCACCTTGCGGGCCTTGGCGATCCGCTGGCCGAAGACGTTCGGCACCTCGAAGAGCTCCGGCCCGCGCGAGGCCACGAGCCGCACCGCGTCGTCGCGATAGAGCTGGACCGAGCCGGCGGCGGGCTCCTGGCTGATGATCTCGCCGACGGGGACGTCGTCGGAGAACTCCTCGGTCACCGCAGACACGGCCAGGCCCGCCTGCTCGACGGCGGTCACGGCCTCCTCGCGCGGCCGGCCGACGACGTCGGGCAGCTCGACCGGTTCGCGGCCCTTGGAGACGACGAGGTCGACCGCCCGGGTGTGCTCGACGAGCTCGCCGGCTGCGGGGGTGGAGGACAGGATCGTGCCCGCCGGCACGGTGCCGTGGTACTCCTCGGTCACGGTCCCGGGCTCCAGCCTGACGGCCAGGAGGGCGGTCGTCGCGGCCTCGGTCGTGAGATCGACGACGGGGGGCACCTCGATCATGAGGATGCCCAGGGAGACCGTGAGGGTCACCTCGCCGTCCCGCGGCACGGCGGTGCCGGCCTCCGGGTGGCTGGAGACGACGACCCCCTCGGGGACGGTGTCGTGGTGGGCCTGCTCGACCACGGGCACGAGCCCCACGTCCTCGACCGCGGCGACCGCCTCGGCCTCGGTGAGCCCGACGGCCGTCGGTGCGGGCACCCGTGCGCCCGGCCCGGCCAGGAACCACCACGCGGCGAGCCCCCCGGCTGCGACGAGCAGGACGAGCAGGACCGCGAGGAGGCGCCGGCCACGCCGACGCTTCGCCGGCGGGTCAGCCGCCGCGCGGGTGATCGCCCCGATCGGGAGTGCGACGGTGCCGTGACCGGGCAGTTCGGTGGCCCGGGTGGCGTCGGGGTCGCCGCTCGCCGCGGGGTGCACGGCGGTGTCGTCATCCGCCACCACCGTGGTGGGTGCCACGTCCGCACGGCGGGCCAGCGTCACCGGGTCCAGGGCTGCCAGGCACCGGCGAACCAGCGGGAGCGCGGCGTCGGCGTCCTTCGGCCGTTCGTCCGGGTCCCGAGCGGTCAGGGCGCCGACCACGTCGTCGACGTCCACCGGCAGCCAGGGCACCGCCGAGGACGGTGCCGGCACGGTCGAGTTCACGTGCTGGAACGCGATCTGGATGGGAGCCTCGCCCACGAACGGCTGCGCGCCGGTGAGGAGCTCGTAGAGCAGGACACCCACGGCGTAGACGTCCGCACGCGCGTCCGCGCGGCCCTCGGTGACGATCTCGGGGGCGAGGTAGGCCACCGTCCCCAGGACGGTGCCGGTGGTGGCGGCGGTGGCCTCGCTGACGGCCCGGGCTAGCCCGAAGTCGGCGAGCTTGGGCCGCCCGTCCGGCGTCAGGAGCACGTTCTCCGGCTTGATGTCGCGGTGCACCAGGCCGGCGCGGTGGGCGGAGGCGAGTGCATCGAGGACGTGCTCGACCAGCCCCAGCGCCTCGCCGACGGGCAGGGCGCCACGCTCGCGCAGCACGGCACGCAGGTTGGGGCCGTCGACGAACTCCATCGTCAGGTAGGCGGCACCGGCGGTGGTGCCCTGGTCGTGGACGGCGACGACGCCGGGATGGCTCAGCCGGGCGGCCGCCCGCGCCTCACGGCGGAAGCGGGCCACGAAGTCGGGGCTCTCGGCCAGGTGCGGGTGCATGACCTTCACCGCGACCGTGCGGTCGAGGCGCCGGTCGGTGGCCCGGTACACCGTGGCCATCCCGCCGCGTGCGATGCGGGCGGTCACCTCGTACCGGTCGTCGACCAGCTGGCCGAGGATCGGGTCGAGGGCGGTGGTGTCCACGTCGAGAGAGTACCTGCGGACCGCATCCGGGCCCGGGAGCCACGACGGTGTGGTCAGAAGCGGCCCATGTGTGCCTTGACGGACGCCACGTACGACTTGGTGTCGGAGAACATGCCGTTGCGGCTGACCGAGCCCGCGCCCTGGTAGTAGCCGGCGATCGCGGAGTCGAAGTCCGGGCTCGTCCGGTGGAGCTGGCGGATGATCGCCACACCGGCGACGACGTTGTCGTAGGGGTCGAGCAGGTCGAGCTGACGGCCCACGAGATCGGAGGCCCACCGCCCGGAGGACGGGATGACCTGCATCGTGCCGATCGCGTTGGCGGGGGAGACGGACGCGTGGTTGAAACCCGACTCCTGGTAGGCGTGGGCCTGCGCGAGGACGGGGTCCACGCCCATCGCGCGGGCGACCTCGACCACGGTGGCCTGCATCTGCTGGCGCGAGGGCACGCCAGCGGCCAGCAGCGCCGCCTTGTTGGCGTTCGCGGCGGCCACCGTGGCGGCGGGGTAGGTGCGTCCGAGGAAGGTGTTCGGCACCAGCGGCTTCGAGGCCGTGGCGGGTGCGGGTGTCGCGACGCCGGGGACCTTCAGCTGCTGACCGACGTAGATCAGGCCGGCACCGTCGAGCGAGTTGGCCTCGATGACGGCGGCGATCGTGGTGCCCCAGGCCTTCGCCAGGTGGGAGACCGTGTCGCCCCGGAGCACGGTGTACGTGGCGGCGGCCGGGGCGGGAGCGCTCACGGGCACGACGGCGGCGGGGGCGCGCACGGGTACGACGGCGGCGGGTGCGGATGCGCCCGCCGCGGGGATGGTGAGGGTCTGGCCCGCGAAGATGAGCGCGTTGGCGCCGAGGCCGTTGGCGTCGATGATGGCGCGGACCGTGGTGCCGTAGCGGGCGGCGATCCCGGAGACGGTCTCGCCCCGGGAGACGGCGTGCCTCGTCCCGGCCACCGGAGCGGGTGCCGCTGCGGTGGTGGCCGCTGGGGTCGTCGGCGCGGGCATGGCCGCACCGGGGAGCCGGAGGACCTGCCCGATCGCGATGCGGTCGGCGGAGGGGAGGGCGTTGGTGTCGACGAGGGCGCGGACCGTGGTGCCGTAACGGGCGGCGATCCTCGTGACGGTCTCGCCCTTGACCGCCGTGTGCGTCGCGGCCGCCGGAGCGGCGACCGCAGGGGCCACGGCCGCCGGGGCACCGGCCGCGGACGGCACCTTGAGCATCTGGCCGGCGCGGATGAACCCGCGGGTGTCGAGGGCGTTCACGGCGATGATCGATGAGATCGATGAGCCGGTCCGCAGGGCGATGTGCGAGACGGTGTCGCCGGCCTGCACCCGGTAGGTCATCTGCGGCACGGCAGCGGCGCGTACGGCGGGCGCGACGGCCCGCGGCGCGGCCCTCGGGACGGTGTGGGCCTGCGCGGCGGGCACGGCCACACCGACTGCCGTCGTGGCCGCGAGGGCAAGGCCCACACCAGCGCGACCCGCATGGATGCGCGCACCGCCGTGGGAACTCTCGGCCTTGGACATCGATCCTCCAGCGTGACTTCGGTGTGCCGCACGGAGGGTGCCGTGACGGACGACGCTCACCCGCACCGGGCTCAACGTCGTGACGCATGTGACGTGTGTGTACTGGTGCTACTCGAGTGACCAGAGTGACAGTAGCGAATCGGACGGTCGGTGGCCAACCCAGCAGCGAAATAGCCCTATCCTGGCGCCGTGACGACAGCCCTGAAAGAGCCGGACGCGTGGCTCTCGGTCCCCGAGGTCGCCGAGCTGCTGGGCCTGCGCCAGCGCGACATCCGCTCGATGCTCAAGGAGAAGCGCCTGCTCGCGGTGCCGCACGGCCCGAACCGGGCCCTCGGCATCCCGGTGGAGACGATCGTGGCCGAGGGAGAGGACCGTGGCCCGCTCCCGGCCCTGCGCGGCACCCTGATCCTGCTCTTCGACGGGGGCCTCGACGACGAGCAGGCCTACCGCTGGCTCTTCACGCCGGACGACGAGCTCGGCTCCACGCCCATGACGGCGCTGCGTGAGCGGCGCACGCACGCGGTGCGCCGGATCGCGCAGACGCTGGCGTTCTGACCCGGTGCCGGTCGTCTCTCCGGCCGTGCGTCGCTGGTGGTCCGACCGAGCCGACGCTCAGGCCGAGCGGCGGGTCAGCGCCTCGGCCAGCTCCTCGAGGCGGTCCGATGTGACCGGCGGGAGCGCGGCGGCGGTCAGCGCCGCCAGGCCGGCCGCCCGGCGCCGGGCGATGAGCTCCTCGTGCGCCTCGAAGGCGCCCGTGGACCGGATGACCTCGCGCACCGCCAGGACGCCGGCCTCGTCGATGTCGGCGCGGCCGACCTCGCGGTGCACGAGCGCGGACTGTGCCGCGTCCGCCCGCTGCAGCGTCATGGCCAGCAGCACCGTGCGCTTGCCCTCGCGGAGGTCGTCCCCGGCGGGCTTGCCCGTGACGGCCGGGTCGCCGAAGACGCCGAGCTCGTCGTCGCGGAGCTGGAAGGCCTCGCCGAGCGGCAGGCCGACCTCGCTCAGCGCGTCCAGGAGCCGCTTGTCGGCCCCCGCCAGGGCCGCTCCGATCAGCAGCGGGTGCTCCACGGAGTACCGAGCCGACTTGTGCCGGATCACGGTCAGGGCACGGTCCATCGCATCGTGGCTGTCACCCCAGGGCACGTCCTGGGACCTGATGTCGAGGTACTGCCCGAGGGCCACCTCGGCCGACATGGCGTCGTAGAGCTCCCTCGCCCGCCGCCCCGCGCCGGGTTCCACCAGGTCGCGGGCGCACTCGAACTCCAGGCTCGACACGGCGAGCAGGAGGTCCCCCAGCACGATGGCTCCCGCCTCGCCGTAGTCCGCGGAGCTGCCCAGCCACCCCCGCTCGGCGTGCTGCATCGCGAGATGGCGGTGCGCGGCCGGCAGTCCGCGGCGCGTGCGCGAGCCGTCGATCACGTCGTCATGGATGAGTGCCGTGCCCTGGAAGAGCTCGAGCGCGGATCCAGCGAGCACCACCGCGCGTGGCACGGACTCTCCCGCCCCGCCCGCCGCGGCCCAGCCCGCCGCGCACACCTGGGCGCGCAGCCGCTTGCCGCCGCCGAGCAGACCGCGCGCCGGGGCGATGAACTCCGCCAGCGGCTCGCCGACGGCGGCGAACCGGGCGATGTGCTCGTCCAGGGCCTCAAGCACCCGGGTCGAGACGAGGTTCCGGAGGTCGGCGGGTGCAGGCATGGTCCGAGCCTATGGCGAGGGGTCGCGGCATCGACAATCCGCATACCCCACCGCGGGTGGCGCGCGACGCCCCGTCCACAGCCGGGCACGTCTCGGGGTGAGCGGCGCGACGAGCCGGCTCGGCCGATCGGCCACCACGGCGGTCGTGTCGCTTGTCCACAGCCACCCGACGCGGTGAGCTCCCCGCGCGCTGGACTGGTGGGCATGAACACTCCCAGCAGCAACGTCAAGGTCGTCCGGGCGCGGGAACCGCGTGATCTCCTCGCCCTCATCCCCTACCGCCTCGGGTTCCACCCGGAGGAGTCGGTGGTCCTGCTGAGCCTGTGCCGCAACGCGCGGGGCCGGTTCGACATCGGGCTGGTGGTGCGTGTGGACATCGCGGACCTCGCCGACCGGGCCCTCGGTGTGTTCGGCGCCCTCGAGCTGGCGGCGCACCTCGAGGACGACGGCGCGGACGACGTCGCCGTCGTCGCCTACACGGCCGCACCGTTCGCGGAGGCCGCGGGGGAGGGCACCGCCCTGCGCACGGCGCTCGAGAACATCACCGCAGCGCTCCACCACCTGGACCCCGACCCGTGGGTGGTGGCCGGGGACGGCTGGGGGCATCCGGGCTGTGCCGCGTGCTGTCCCGCTGCGGGGTACGACCTCTCCGACCTGGACGCCTCGGAGACCGGCGCCGCGATGGTGCTCGAGGGCTACTCTGCGTTGCCGGACCGCGCGGCCCTGGCCCTGGTCCGCGTGCCCACCGGTGCCCACGCGGAGGCGGTCGGCCGCGGCGCCGACCTGGAGCGGGCGCGGCGCCGCGTCGTGGTGCGTGCCAGCGGCGGAGCCCCGCAGGTGCGGGGGGCCGCGTTCGGCGTGCCGGGCGCCACCACCGCACGCGACGAGGCCCCCCTGGCCCGGTGGCGCCGCGAGGGATCGGGACTGTGGGACGCACTGGCCGACCGGCCGGTCGGTGAGGCCCTCGATCCCGCGGACCTGGGCCGGCTCCAGGTCTTCCTCGCCGACAAGACCGTCCGCGACGCCGTCGTCGCGCGCACGGTCGCGGGTGGTCGGGCCGGCACCGCCGATTACCTCGAGATCTCGGACCGGCACCTCGCGAGAGACCTGGCCGTGCCGCCGGACGCCGGTGTCGTGGACCGCGCCATGGACCTCGCGGGTGCCGTCGGCGCCCCGGCGCCCCCGGGCCGGGCGGCCGCCACCCTCGGTGTCCTCGCGTTCCTGGCGTGGTGGTCCGCGGACGGTGCACGCGCGCAGACCTACGCGCGCCAGGCCCTCGAGGAGGAACCGGACCACCGCCTGGCGCTGCTCGTGCGGTCCTCGCTCGCGGGGCGCGTCCCGCCGCCGTGGCACCACCCCGCCGGCTCCCGGAAGGGACGGCGAGGTCGCCGTGGCCAGGTGGCCCGCTGAGGTGGTCGGTGCGCGTGAGGCCGCCCCCGAGGGCGTCGTCATCCGGTAACGTCCGGCGCGACGGCTGCCGGCCGCCGGTCGGCGGGATGCTGCGGGGGATGGAGCGAGTGCATGACGATCGTGGTCGGTTACGTACCCACCAACGAGGGTGAGGCGGCACTTGCCGCCGCAGTGACCGTGGCGCGACGTCGCGGCTCCCGGCTCGTCGTCGTGCTCGTACGGCGCGCGCGCGGGGAGCAGCACGCCACCTTCGAGGCCGAGGCCGACGCCCTGCGGGACCGGCTCGATGACCAGGACGTCGCCTACGAGGTGCGTCAGCTGCGCCGCAGCGACGACTTGGCCGACGACCTGGTCACCACCGCCGCGGAGGTCGAGGCCGAGCTCATCGTGATCGGCCTGCGCCGACGCTCACCCGTCGGCAAACTGATCCTCGGCTCCAACGCCCAGCGGATCCTCCTCGACGCGGCGTGCCCCGTGCTCGCCGTCAAGCCCACCCCCACCCAACGCGGGTGAGACCTACTCCACCCCGACCGAGATCGACCAAGGAGCACCCGATGAACTATCCCGACGACCGTCGTTACAGCCCGGAGCACGAGTGGATCGCCGTCGAGGGCGAGACCGCCCGCGTCGGCGTCACCGCCTTTGCCACGACCGCACTCGGCGACGTGGTCTACGTCGACCTGCCCGAGGTCGGGGCGACGGTGACGGCGGGGCAGGCGTGCGGCGAGATCGAGTCGACCAAGTCCGTGTCCGACCTGGTGGCGCCCGCCGACGGCGAGGTCGTCGAGGTGAACCAGGCCGCCGTCGACAGCCCCGAGACGGTCAACGCAGATCCGCACGGCGAGGGCTGGCTGTACCGGGTCCGGGTGACCAGGCTCGCGTCGGACCTGCTCGACGCCGCCGGCTACGAGGCGCTCATCGCCGAGGGCTCCTGAGCGGGCGACGGCTCCGGAGCGGACGGGCATAGATCGCGTAGCGTCGGCGTTGGCCACGATGGGTCCGGCCCCGCTGTCAAGAGCGGAAACGATGGGTCCGGCCCCGGCCGTCAAGAGCGGAAGCGCGATCTGGCTGCCACAGACGCAACCCGACGCTATAATTATAGCGCTGCCGTGTTCTCAGCCGGCTCCTCGTCCCTGCCGGAAGGTGATCTGTGTCCTCCACCCCTGCCTCGAAGTCGCCGCGCAAGACTCGGTCCAAGGCCAAGCCCGCGACCACCGAGCCCACCGGCGGGGCCTCGGTCGAAGATGTCGTCGCCCAGGCCGAAGAGCCCACGCCTACCGTGAAGAAGGCCGCAGCGCGGAAGAACGCGCCGAAGTCGTCCACCAAGGGTACGACGAAGGCGAAGTCGACCGCCCGCGCGACCACCGCGCTCAAGGCCGTGCCGGACGAGAAGCCCGATGACGCCGAGGAGGAGGAGCCCACCGCGGAGGGTGCCGGCTTCGTCGTCTCGGACTCCGATGACGACGACGCGCCCGTCCAGCAGGTCGTCACGGCCGGCGCGACCGCCGACCCGGTCAAGGACTACCTCAAGCAGATCGGCAAGGTCGCCCTCCTCAACGCCGAGCAGGAGGTCGAGCTCGCCAAGCGCATCGAGGCCGGCCTGTTCGCCGAGGAGAAACTGGGCAACGAGGAGCCCCTGGCTCCGAAGCTGCGGCGTGAGCTGCAGTGGATCGCCAACGACGGCCACCTGGCCAAGAACCACCTCCTCGAGGCCAACCTGCGCCTCGTCGTCTCGCTCGCCAAGCGCTACACCGGTCGCGGCATGCTGTTCCTGGACCTGATCCAGGAGGGCAACCTGGGCCTGATCCGCGCCGTCGAGAAGTTCGACTACACCAAGGGCTACAAGTTCTCCACCTACGCCACGTGGTGGATCCGTCAGGCCATCACCCGCGCCATGGCGGACCAGGCCCGCACCATCCGCATCCCGGTGCACATGGTCGAGGTCATCAACAAGCTCGCCCGCGTGCAGCGCCAGATGCTCCAGGACCTGGGCCGCGAGCCCACTCCGGAGGAGCTCGCCAAGGAGCTGGACATGACGCCCGAGAAGGTCGTCGAGGTCCAGAAGTACGGCCGCGAGCCCATCTCGCTGCACACCCCGCTGGGCGAGGACGGCGACAGCGAGTTCGGCGACCTCATCGAGGACTCCGAGGCCGTCGTCCCGGCCGACGCGGTGAGCTTCACGCTGCTCCAGGAACAGCTCCACGCCGTGCTCGACACGCTCTCCGAGCGCGAGGCGGGCGTGGTCTCCATGCGGTTCGGTCTCACCGACGGTCAGCCGAAGACGCTCGACGAGATCGGTAAGGTCTACGGCGTCACGCGTGAGCGGATCCGCCAGATCGAGTCCAAGACGATGTCGAAGCTGCGTCATCCGAGCCGGTCCCAGGTGCTGCGCGACTACCTGGACTGAGACTCACCGTCCGGGTGGCCGGTTTTCCGCAGGATTCCAACGATTGCCGGTGCCTGACACGCCGAGCGTAGCAGAGCACAGCGCTTCTAGTACAGATAACGCTATGCTCGGTGTCATGGCCCGACGTCCGAAACCGCCCAACCTCGACGCCCTTGTCGACTCGTGGGAGCTGTCCTTGCGTGCCGAGCGCAAGAGCCCGCAGACCGTCAAGACCTACAGCACCGGGGTCCGTCAGTACCTCACGTGGTGCCGCGAGAGCGACCGACCGCAGATCATCGACCGGCCAAGCGTCAACGCCTTCACCGCGCACCTGCTCGACGTCGGGCGTGAGGCCGCGACCGTGCGCTCTCGTCAGCTCGCGGTGCGTCGATTCTCCGAGTGGCTCGCCGACGAGGGCGAGCTACCCGCTGACCCGCTACTCGGGATCAAGGCTCCGAAGCTCGACACGAAGGTCGTACAGCCGCTGACACCAGAGGGCATCAAGGCGCTGATCAAGGCGTGCGCCGGGCCGGACCTGCGCGACCGGCGCGACGAGGCGATGGTGCGGTTCATGATCGAGACGGGCGCCCGGGCCGGTGAGGTGGTCTCCCTGACCGTGCCCGACGTCGACCTGAGCGCCGGGACCGCCATCGTCCGCCGCGGCAAGGGCGGCAAGGGCCGCGTCGTCCCGTTCGGGCCACACACCGCCCGCGCCGTCGACCGGTACAAGCGCAAGCGTGCTGGGCACCGCCTCGCCGCCACGGACGCGCTGTGGCTGGGGGACCGGGGCAAGGGCTTCACCTACGACGCCCTGTACAAGGCGCTGACCTACCGCGCCGGCCTCGCCGGCCTGAGCGGCTTCCACCCCCACCAGCTGCGGCACACTGCCGCGCACCGCTGGCTCGCCGCCGGCGGCTCCGAGGGTGGCCTCATGGCCGTAGCCGGGTGGACCCGACCCGACATGCTCCAGCGGTACACCCGGGCGCGCGCGTCCGAGCGTGCCGCCGCCGAGGCCCACGCACTCAACCTGGGAGACCTGTAGTGCAGACCGACGCCGACGACCTCTACCGGGCGCTGCTGGCCGGCGGGCAGGAACGCGACCTCAAGCGCCTTGCCGGGTGGACGTCGGACGTCATGCTCGAGCGCTACGGCGCGTCCGCCGCCGACGCCCGCGCCAAGCACGCGGCCCAGAAGCTCCGAAGAGGGGACCGGGTATGAGCGTTCCCGAAGGGTACGAGCGCAGCAAGAATCGCGAGCGTAATGCCGTGGCCGAGCGGATGCGTCAGCTGCCGGCCGTCGTTGACGCCATCGCGCGCCGGACGCCGGTTGCCCTCACCTGCCCCCGCGGCCACAAGATCGTCACTGTCGAGCTCGTGGACGATGACGGGTACCTCGAGGTCCGGCCCCTCGCGCCCTTTGGCCGGGCCGGCGGGAGCGTCGCGGTCAATGACAGCCCGTGGACCAAGAACCACCACGTGTGCAGCACCCCGGGATGCCCGACGCTCATTGAGCGCGACGGTTGGTGCGAGAAGCACGGCGGGCGCGACGCCGTGGCGATTCATCCGATCGCCACCCGGTTCACGTGCGGAGTGAAGCACGACCGGCGCGCCCCGGCCGTGTGGTCAGACCGCGTAACCACAGCCCGGCTCATGAAAGCGATTACCGCCGCCCTCGTGATCGGTCACGGCTCAGTGTCGGTCACCGGCTCAACGTCCGGCGCGCCGCACCGATAACGGGAGCGCCATGCTCTACGTTATGCATATCGCCTGAGGGCGACGCCCCCGACCGGATAGGGCGGATCCACCGGCCGTACTGCGCTTAGCGCTTGGAGTCCCAGACCTCCGGAAGTAGGTGACCGGCCAGCCCTGTGATCAGGGCTTTTTCTTTGCCGTGTAGTATCGGAAAACAGATAAGATCTGATAGGGTTGGGGGTATGCGTCAGGACGTG
>NZ_JBTSDU010000022.1:0-30188 GCF_054605595.1 Georgenia sp.
GCCCCGACCGCTGCGGGTGCCGGCGCGGTCGGTGCCGCCCCCGCCGGGCTCGGGGCCGCCCTGCGCCTGCGGCACACCACGACCGGGTTCCAGGTCCCGCTCGAGCTGCGGGTCGGCGGCGCCGGTGGCGAGAGCGCCGTCTCCCTGCAGCGCTTCGCCCCCTCCGGCACCATCGACTTCGCCCTCGACTTCCCCGAGGTCGCCCAGGCCATCAACACCGCCGTCGCCGCCGCCGGGGGCGGGGCCGGGCCGGGGGAACACGTCGCCAACGGGGACTTCGCCGAGTGGTTCCGCCTCGGCGCGCTCCCGCACGCGGGTCGCTCCGTGCGGTCCCCCGACGGTGGCGCGGCCCACGAGCTGGCCGTGTTCAGCGCCGACGGCGCCCGCGCGTTCGTCGTCGGGCACCGCTTCGTCGAGGACCGGGCGCAGACGGGCCTCATCGAGGTGGACGTCTTCGCCGCCGCGGCGCTGCGCGAGTCCGCACTCGCCGCCGGCGTCCCGGTGGCCCTCGCGCGCGACGGCGCCGGGCGCCGCCTCGCCCTCGTCCTCACCCCGGGCAGCCCCCTCGGCGGTGGCGCCGCCGAGGGGCCCGACACCCTGGTGCTCGTCGATGCCGCGACCCTGCGGCCGATCGGCGCCGTCGGGGCCCCGCCGGCGACGCGGTCGATCGTCGCCGCCCCGGACGGGCGCGGCGTCTACCTGGCGAGCCGGCGGCCGGGCGAGGGCGGGACCGCCACGGTGCTGCGCCACGTCGACTGGGCGGACCTCGAGGCGGCCGCCGGTGGCTCCCCGCTGGACTGGGAGAACGGACCCCGGGACGTGCGTCCCGGTGACCCCGTGCACCTGACCACCGGCCCGGCCGGGCAGGTGGCGCTGCTGACCCGAACCACCGACGACCTCCCGGTGACCCGCCTGTTCACCTACCGCGACCGCGCCGCCGTGGCGTCCGGCGACCCCCGGGAGGCGCCCGCCACGGCCGTCGCCGACACCGTGGCGACGGCGTGGCCGCCGGGGGACCACCTGCTGCTCCTCGAGCCGGCGGGTGTCACCTACCTGCGGGTGCGGGACCTGATCGTCGCCGACGAGGTCCCGCTCGACCCGGGCGGCGCGACGTCGATCGCGCTGGACGGCACGGGCGCGCTCGCGGCGGTTGCCCTCGACGACGCCGTGGGCGTGCTCGAGGTGGCCACGCGGCGGTTCACCCCCGCCCGCGTCACGGTCGACGGTGACGGCGAGACGGCCGTGGTCGTCAGTCCGGCGGGTACGCACGCCCTGCTCACCAAGCCCTACGCCGACCGGGCCCAGCTCGTCACCGTCGGCGACGCGCAGCCGGCCGAGTGGGAGGTGACCGCCGGTACCGTGCGGCCGGTGAGCCTGCCGGCCACCGGCGAGGTGATGGCCGTGCTCGGTCAGGAACCCCCGATCGTCCGCAGCGTCCCGGCGCCGGCCGTCGGCGGCGTGACCACCGGTGGCAGCGGCTTCGCCACCGGCACGGCCGGGGACCGCGCCGCCTCCCGGCTCACGCCACCCGGGGGACCGACCGCCATGTCGCAGGTCATGCCCGTCGTCGGCGGGGCGCGCTACCGGTTCGCGTTCGACGGCCTCGCGCTCGTGGCGGGGGCGAGCGCGCAGGTGCGCTGGACGGGGGACGGGTGCACCGTCGAGCGAGTGGACCGGGTGCCCGTGACGGTGTTCGACGTGGCCGAGCGGGCCTCCCTCGAGGCGGTGCCCCATCACGAGGCCGTACTCGTCGCCCCGGTCGGAGCGCGCAGCGCGGAGGTGCGGTTCTTCACCGCGGAGTCGCTGCTCCTGGTGGACAAGGTGACGCTCGCCGGGTCCGCCGAGGCGGTCGTCGGCGCCTGGGAGCCGGCCTCGGTCGACACCACGGCGACGCCCCTGGCGCCCGCCCAGGGCCCGTCCGCCGGTGTCCCGGCCGCGTCCACGGCGGGTGGCCCGGCCGTGGTCCTGACCAACGCCGGCGCGGGGGCGTCGGCCGTCACCGCCCGCGCCGCCGTCGCCGCGGGCGCGGTCTGGGACCTCACCCTCACTGCCGTCGCTGCCGGCAGCCCCGGGGCCCGGGCCGAGGTGACGTTCGCGGACGAGGCAGGCGCTGGCGTCGGGGAGGCCGTCACGGTCCCGCTGGACGTGCTCGACCTGGACGCCCGCGCCGCCACCGGCACCGTCCCCGCGGGGGCCGTGGAGGCGGTGATCGCCGTGGTGCTCCCGGCCGGCGCCGAGGTCACCCTCACCGCGCTGAGCCTGACGGCGGACGCGCCCACCGCCGTCGACCTGTACTTCGCCTCCGCGGCCCCGGGCGAGGTGCGCATGACCGACGTCGAGATCACGTTCGAGGCCGGGGTGCCGTGCCCGGCACCGGTGCCCACCGAGGGACTCTGCCCGCCCACGCCCGCCGGCGCGGGCGAGGACGGCACCGCCTGCTACTGCCAGGCGTGCGGGCAGCGCGGCCCCGTCGGCAAGGCGCGGCCCGTCCGCACCGGCGCGGGCCGTGCGGCGGTGCTCACGGCGTGCCCGACGTGCGGGACCGACCGGCTCCGCACCGGCGGCCGCGTGAGCGGCTCCGCCGTCACCGTGGCACTGCCCCGGTTCCAGGTGGTGGACCGACCGCTCACCATCGCCCGCGCGGATCCCGGGGTACGGGTCGCCGGGTGGGCCGGCGGCCCGGCGCTGGTCACCGGCGTCCGGGTGGCGGCCGCGGTCACCGACGTCGAGTTCATCGGCCCGGCCCGGGCGGCCGCGCTCGCGGCGGCCGGCGTGCACGACGTCGTCGCCCTCTCCCGAGCGGACGTGCGGCTGGTCGCGGGGCTGCCCGGCGTCTCGGACGTGCTCGCCGCCCGGATCGTCGCCGACGCCGCGAAGATCGTCCGGCTACGGGGGAGCCGGGTGCTCCTCGCATGACATGACCCCCCGAACCGGCGGCGGTCCACCGACGGCGCACCCCGTTGCCGACCCCGTCGGCAGTGCCGGCGGCCACGGGTGGCTACGATCACGAACGTGCCACGTCAGGAGCCCCGGACCTACCGAGTCCTGGCGCTGATCCTCCGGCCGCTCCTGCGGGTGCTGACCCGCCGGTCGTGGTACGGCGGCGAGCACCTGCCCCGCAGCGGCGGCTTCATCGTGGTGGCCAACCACATGACGAACCTCGACCCGCTGGTCGTGGCGCACTTCCTCGACGGCCACGGTGCGGCGCCGAGGTTCCTCGCCAAGTCCGAGCTGTTCGGCAACCGTGTCGTGGCCGCGCTGCTGGGACACGCGGGGCAGATCCCCGTGCACCGCGGGACGGCCAACGCCCGCGACGCGCTGGCCGCGGCCGACGCCGCGCTGACCGCGGGCGGGTGCGTGGTGATCTTCCCCGAGGGCACGTTCACCCGGGACCCCGACCTGTGGCCGATGACCGGCCGTACGGGCGCCGCCCGGCTGGCGCTGCGCACCGGCGTGCCGGTCATCCCCGTCGCCCAGTGGGGTGCGCACCGGATCCTGCCGCGGTACTCGAACTGGTTGCGGATCGTCCCGCGCCGGCCGGTCACCGTGGTCGCCGGCCCGCCGGTCGACCTCTCCGGCCTCGACGGTACCGAGCCCGACCACGCCACCCTCGGGGAGGCGACCGCGCGCATCACGGCCGCCATCACGCGCCAGCTCGCGCACATCCGCGCCGAGGAGCCGCCGGAGCGGCCGTACGACATGCGCCGCGACGGCGACCCCCGCGCCGGTCACAACGCCGCCGGGCCGCCCGGCGCGAGTCGCGGGCGCGCGGTCGGGGTGCGCGCGGCGCGGCGTGGGAGGACGCTGGGGGGCTCACGGACAGCGAAGGAGCGATCATGAGCAGCAGCACGTACAAGGTCACCGAGATCGTCGGCACCTCGCCCGACGGCGTCGACCAGGCCATCCGCAACGCCGTCGCCAAGGCCGGCGAGACCCTCCGCGGTCTCGATTGGTTCGAGGTGTCGGAGGTGCGCGGTCAGCTCGACGGCGGCGGCATCGCCTACTTCCAGGTGCGCGTGAGGATCGGCTTCAAGCTCGAGTAGGTCGGCCCGGGTCGGCCGATCAGCCCGCCGTCTGGACGTCCACGATCAGGCGGGCCGGCTCGGTGAGCGTGAAGGCCCGGAACGGCGCCTGCGCGTCCAGGCCGATGAAGGCCTGGTTCTGGCCCTCGAAGATGCCTGTCACGACGACCTCGGTGACGTCCGCGGTGCCCGAGCCGGGCACGCGCCCCGGTTCGAGCCAGCCCGTCTCGCCCTCGTCGGGGTAGCGGAACCCGGTGAGGACCACCTGGAGCGTGGCATCCCCGGCGACGTCGATCTCGTTGCCCTTGCCCGAGTTGACGGCCGCGTCGACGTACTCGACGCGGAAGCCGGGGACGTCCTGCCCCGTCATCTCGAAGACCACGCGGTCGTAGCCCTCGTGGGCGGCGATGCGGACGTCGACGGGCAGCAGGTCGCCGCCGCTGCCGGGCCACGCGGCGTCGTTCCGGGGCTCCGTGGAGAACGGCACGTCCGAGTCCGCCGGCTCCGCCACGGTGGTGGGTGCGTCGGTGGTCGGCTCGGCCGTGGTCTCCGTCGGCGCCGCCGTCGCGGTCGGCGTGCCGGTGGCCGCGGTGGAGGCCTCGCCGTCCGGGTTGCCGCACGCTGCCAGCGTGAGCGTCAGCGCCGCGGTGATCGCGACCGCGACGCGCTTCGAGCTCCTCATCGTCCCTCCAGGGCCTTTCCTCCGCACCGGTCGGTGCCGCACACCCCCACAGTAGGGGTCGCACCCGCCGTTCCGCCTCAGGCACGCGCCGCGGGACGGCACCTCAGGCACCGGCGCGCAGCGCCTGGTCCAGGTCCGCCCAGAGGTCCTCGACGTCCTCGATGCCGACGCTCAGGCGCAGCAGGTCCGCGGGCACGGTCGAGGCCTCGGCGGGGAGGCGACGGCGCCGCTCCAGGCTCGACTCCACCCCGCCCAGGCTGGTGGCGGGCAGCCACAGCCGCACCGCCCGCGCGATGGCCTCCGCCGCCGCGATGCCACCGCGCGGGCGCAGCGTGAGTATCGAGCCGAAGCCGGACATGAGCGCCGCGGCCCGCTCGTGCTGCGGGTGGGTGGGCAGGCCCGGGTGCTGGACCTCGGCCACGAGGGGGTGCTCGGCGAGGCGGCACGCGATCGTCAGCGCGGACGCCTGGGACCGCTGGACGCGCAGCGCGAGCGTGCGCAGCCCCCGCAGCGCCAACCAGGCCTCCCACGGCCCGGCGATGGCGCCGCCGGTGGTGCGCCGGGCGTGCAGGCGGGCGCGGAGCTCGGCGTCGTCGGTCACCGCCGCACCGAGGAGCACGTCGGAGTGTCCGGCGAGGTACTTCGTCACCGAGTGGACGACGACGTCGGCGCCCATGCCGAGCGGGCGCTGGGCGAGCGGCGTCGCGAACGTGTTGTCGACGACGGTGCGCACCCCGGCCGTGCGGGCCGCGGCCACCAGTGCGGGGACGTCCGCGACCTCGAGCATCGGGTTCGTCGGCGACTCGATCCACAGCAGGCTCGCGCGGCGCCCGTCGGCGGGGGCGAGGGCCGCCACGACGGCGTCGGTGTCGGCGATGTCCACCGCGCGCAGCTCCCCGCCCTCGCGGGCGACCTGCTCCTTCGCGGCGGTGAGCGTGGCGAGATAGGCGTGGCGCGGGACGACGACGGCGCTGCCGGGTTCGGCCAGCCGCAGCGCGGCGTCGATCGCCGCCATACCCGAGGCGAACACCAGGGCCGGTGCCTGCGCACCCTCCAGCGCCCCGATCGCCTCCTCCAGCGGGAGCCACGTCTCCGTGTTGTACCGGGTGTACATCATCTCCGGGCCCGGTGCGCCGGTGGAGAAGTACGTCGAGGAGAGCACCACGGGCGGGTTCACCGGGCCGCCCTGCTCACGCGGGGGCCGGCCGGCGGTCACCGCCACCGTGTCCGGGGAGAGGTCGGCGGGCTGATGCTGGGCGCGGCTGGTCACGGCGTCCAGGCTAACGCCGGTAATGTCCTCGCCGATGAACGTCTCGCAGAACCAGGCCCCCACCCCGCCGACGCCGACGGGCGGCGACGCCCGACGCGTGCGCGTCGCCGTCGTCTTCGGCGGACGCAGCGGCGAGCACTCCGTCAGCTGCGCCACCGCCGCGGGCGTGCTCCGCGCCATCGACCGTGAGAGTTACGACGTCGTCCCGGTCGGCATCACCCGCACGGGGGAGTGGGTCCTGGTCCCCGACGACCCCGCGCTGCTCGAGGGTGGCCGGGCCGAGGTCACCCTCGCCGACGCCGAGGTGCTCGTCCCGCTCGGGGACTCCCACACCGAGCTCGTCACCGGCGCCGCCGGGCGGCCGCTCACCGACGTCGGCCCGATCGACGTGGTCCTGCCGCTGCTGCACGGGCCCTACGGCGAGGACGGCACCGTCCAGGGCCTGTTCGAGATGGCCGGCCGGCGCTATGTCGGCTCCGGCGTGCTCGCCTCCGCCGTCGGTATGGACAAGCACTACATGAAGGTGGTCCTGGCCGGGCACGGGCTGCCGGTCGGCCCCTACACGGTGATCAGCCCCCGGCTCTGGCGTACCGACCGGGCCCGCGCGCTCGACGCCGTCGCCTCCCTCGGGCTGCCCGTGTTCGTCAAGCCCGCGCGCGCCGGCTCCTCGCTCGGCATCTCCCGGGTGGACCGCGACGAGGACGTCGCCGCCGCCGTCGAGGCCGCGCAGCGGCACGACCCGAAGGTCATCGTCGAGGCCGGGATCGAGGGCCGGGAGATCGAGTGCGCCGTCCTCGGCGGTCACGGCGACGACGCCCCCCGGGTCTCCGTGCCGGGAGAGATCCTCCTGACGCCCACCGCCTCGGGTTTCTACGACTACGAGACGAAGTACGTCGACACCGCCGCGCTGACCATGGCGGCGCCCGCGGACCTGCCCACCGAGATCACCGACCGGGTGCGCGGCCTCGCTGCCGACGCCTTCGACGCGTTGGGCTGCGAGGGCCTCGCCCGGGTGGACTTCTTCTACGACCCGCTCGGCGCGGTGGTGGTCAACGAGGTCAACACGATGCCCGGGTTCACGCCGTTCTCCATGTACCCGCTGCTGTGGGAGCGCTCCGGCGTCGACTACCCGGCGCTGATCGACGAGCTCATCCGGCTCGCCCTGGAACGGCCCGCCGGGCTGCGCTGAGGGTCAGGCGACGTCATCGGCCCCCACGCAGAACCGCTCGGCCGGGCTGATCCGCACCGCCGGCGCGAGGTCCACCAGGAACGCCGTGGGCTGGCCGGTGACCTGTTCGACGGGCACCACCACCTCGACCGCCGGGGTGCGTCCGTAGGTCACGAAGCTCCACGAGCCCTGCCCCGAGCGGGCGTGGTCGGGTAGACGCTCGTCGTCGGCCTCGAGCTGGATCCAGTCCACGGACGTGCCGTCGCGCTGCTCCACGTTCAGGCACCGGTCCGTCGTCGGCCCGGGCGGGACGACGCCGCAACGCACCGTCACGGCCGGATCACCCCACGCGGTGGCGGCCTGCGCGGTGGTCTCGCGGCGCTCGAGCCCGCCCAGCTCGTCCGGCGTCGCCAGGATCACCCGGGCGCACGTCGGGTCGGACGCGTCCTCGCCCGCCGGCAGCGCTGCCGGCACCGCGCAGCCGGTGAGCGCGAGGCCGGCGACCGCGAGTGCCGCCAGCCCGGTCCGACGGGTCGGGCCGACCGGATGGCGGGGCCGACGGAGGGGACCGGACGCTTCGGCGGGCACCCCGTCACTGTACGGTGACGGGGTGAGCGCCCCCGACGCCGGCCCGGTCGTGTCCGACCTGAGCGAGGACGAGCTGATCGCCTCCTTCGTCCCACTGCTCCCGCGCGGGACGGCCGCGATCGTCCCGACCGGTGACGACTGCGCCGTCGTCGCCTCGCCCGACGGGCGGTTCTGCGTGACCACCGACGTCCTCGTCGAGGGGCGCCACTTCCGTACCGACTGGTCCACCGGTGCCGACGTCGGCTGGCGCGCCGCCGTGCAGAACATGGCCGACGTCGCCGGCATGGGTGCCCGCCCCACGACGCTCGTCGTCGCGCTGGTCCTCCCGGCGACCACGCCGCTGGCCTGGCTGCACGACTTCAGCCGCGGGCTCACGGAGGCGTGCGGCCCGCTCGGCGTCGGTGTCGACGGCGGCGATCTCTCGGGCGGGGACCAGCTCGTCGCCGCGGTCACCGCCCACGGCGACCTCGAGGGCCGCGAGCCCGTGCTGCGCTCCGGCGCCCGCGTCGGGGACGTGGTGGCACACCGGGGCGCCCTGGGCCGTGGCGCGGCGGGCAACGCGCTGCTGGCCACCGGCCGGCGCGGTGGCGCGGACGAGGAGCTGGTGCGGGACTTCCTGCGACCCCGGCCCCCGTTCGAGGCGGGCCCGGCCGCCGCGGACGCGGGGGCGAGCGCGATGATGGACGTCTCCGACGGGCTGCTCAAGGACGCCGGCCGGCTGGGCCGCGCCTCCGGCGTCGTCCTCGACCTCGCCCCGCTCACGGCGAGCGTGCCCGGGGACCTCGCCGCGCTCGCCGATGTCGCCCCCCGCCTCGAGCACGACGCGACCCGGTGGGCGCTGACCGGTGGCGAGGACCACGGCATGCTCGCCACCTTCCCGCCCGGCGCGGCCCTTCCAACGGGATTCCGTCGGCTGGGCGTCGTGCGCGCGCCGACCGCCGGGCACCCGGCCGGCACCGTCCTGGTCGGCGGGACGGTGCCCGCGGTGACCCGCACCGGGTGGGACCACTTCCGCTGACCCGGCGGCGCCCCGCCCACAGCCACCTGCCCCGCCCCGGCTGTCATCATGTCCGGATGCAGATGCCCGCCGTCGAGCTTCACGTCCACCTCGAGGGAACGTTCGAGCCCGAGCTGATCTTCGCCGTCGCGGACCGCAACGGGATCGCGCTGCCCGACGCCGACGTCGCGGCGCTGCGCCGCCGCTACGGCTTCACGGGCCTGCAGAGCTTCCTCGACCTGTACTACGCGAACATGGCCGTGCTGCGCCACGAGGAGGACTTCGCCGACCTCACCCGGGCGTACCTGGCCCAGGCGCACCGGGCGGGGGTGCGGCACGCCGAGGTGTTCCTCGACATCCAGGCGCACACCGCGCGGGGTGTCCCGGCGGAGGTCGCGCTGCGTGGCGTGACCGAGGCGCTTGCGGTGGACGGACGCGAGCTCGGCATCTCCACCGGGTTGATCGTCACCTTCCTGCGCCATCTGCCCGCCGCGGACGCGCTGGCCACGCTCCAGGAGATCCTGCGCCTCGACGTCGCACTCCTCGGTGTCGGGCTGTGCTCGAGCGAGGTCGGCCCCGCGGCGCCCTTCAAACCGGTCTTCGACCTCGCGGCCGCGCACGGGCTGCGCCGCGTCGCGCACGCCGGAGAGGAGGGGCCCGCCGCCAACGTCCGCGAGGTGCTCGACGTCCTCGGGGTCGAACGCGTGGACCACGGCCTGCGGGCCCTGGAGGATGACGCCCTGGTGGACCGGCTGGCCGCCGAGCGCGTCCCCCTGACGCTGTGCCCCCTGTCGAACGTGCGGCTGCGGGTGCTCGACCGTCTCGAGGACTACCCGCTGCGTGAGCTGCTGGCGCGCGGGGTGGTGGTCACCGTCAACTCCGACGACCCCGCGTACTTCGGCGGGTACCTCGACGACAACTTCCATCGGCTCCGTGAGGCGCTCGGCCTGTCCCTGGACGAGGTGACCGCGCTGGCGCGGCACGCCGTCGAGGCCGCGTTCGTCGACGACCGGCGGCGCGGTGAGCTCGCGGCCGAGGTCGAGGCCTGGCACCGTGCCCAGGTGGCGGGGCAGGGGTGAGGGCGCCGGCTCCCGGACCCACGAAAAGGCCGCCGTCCCGCAGGACGACGGCCTTCTCGGTGCGCGCAGCGTCAGATGGCGCGGATGACCTTGTCGGCCTTGAGGCACGAGGTGCACACGTTCACGCGCTTGGGGGCGCCGTCGACGAGGGCGCGTACGCGCTGGATGTTCGGGTTCCAACGGCGGCTGGTCCGCACGTGGGAGTGCGAGACGCTCTTGCCGAAGCTGGGGCGCTTGCCGCAGACGTCGCAGGTGGCAGCCACGGTCGTTCTCCTGATCTTCTCGCTGGCGCACGGCCGGAAGTCGACCGTGCGGGGGTTCGGTGGGCCCGAGGGGGCACAGGCGAGGACCTGGCCGGGACGGGCAACCTGGAAAGAGTACCCGAGAACATCCCCCGTCCCAAACGCAGGAGTCGGCGGGTGCCCGTGGCGTCGGCCACAGGACGCTCCGTGGTATCGGCCACGGGGACACACGGTAGCGGCCTCGCCGCGGGGCGGAACCTGTCGGTGCGAGCCCGTACCAGCGCGCGCCGGTCACCGAGCCGGCGCCGGGTTGTCGGCGGTGCCGGATAACCTGGCGGCATGACCGAGCGGATCGCGCGTGGGGCGCGGCACGACCCGGCCCTGGTCGGCGAGGGGCGGGGCCGGCTCGGGCGGAGCCTGGAGCGAGAGCTCGGCCCGAGGACCGGGCGGGCGCTCGGCAAGCTCGGGCTGGGGACCGTGGGCGATCTGCTCCGCCACTACCCGCGCCGCTACGGCGACCGCGGACGCCTCACGGCGCTCGGCGAGCTGCGCATCGGTGACCACGTCACCGTCATCGCGCGCGTGGCGGGCAGCGACCTGCGACCCATGCGCGCCAAGCAGGGCGCCATCCTCACCGCGCGCATCACCGACGGCACCGACGAGCTCGTGCTGACGTTCTTCGGCAAGCACCGCGGCAGCCTCGAGGTCCACGAGCGACGCCTCCGTCCCGGCGCCACCGGCATGTTCACCGGCACCGTGAGCGACTACCGCGGCAACCGCCAGCTCACCCACCCGGACTACGAGACCTTCGACGACCTCGACGACGAGTTCGCCGCCGTGCAGAAGATCGACTGGCCCATCCCGTTCTACCCGGCCTCCGCGGCGATCCCGAGCTGGCGGATCGAGAAGTCCGTCGCGACGGTGCTGACCACGCTGGAGCCCGACGACATCCCCGAGGCGCTGCCCGCGGCGTACCGCGAGACCCACGGGCTGCCCGACATCCTCACGGCGCTGCGCGGCATCCACGCACCCCACCGCCTCGAGGACGCCCGGCTCGCCCGGAAGCGGTTCCGCCACGAGGAGGCGTTCGTCCTGCAGACCGTGCTGGCCCAGCGCCGGGCGGTCACCCAGGCGGAGGCCACCACCGCGCACCCGGCCCGAGCCGGTGGTGTCCGTGACGCGTTCGACGCCCGGCTGCCCTTCGAGCTGACCGCCGGCCAGCGGGAGGTCGCGGGCGTCCTCGAGCGCGAGCTCGCCGAACCGGTACCGATGATGCGGCTCCTCCAGGGGGAGGTCGGGTCCGGCAAGACGGTCGTCGCGCTGCGGGCCATGCTCCAGGTCGTCGATGCCGGGAGGCAGGCGGCGCTGCTCGCACCGACCGAGGTGCTCGCGCAACAGCACCACCGCACCATCACCGATCTCCTCGGCCCGCTGGCGGAGGCGGGGATGCTCGGCGGCGCGGAGCAGGCCACCCGCGTGGTCCTCCTCACCGGCTCGATGAACACCGTGGCCCGCCGCAAGGCACTCGCCGCGGCGGCCTCGGGGGAGGCGGGGATCGTGATCGGCACCCATGCGCTGCTCAGCGAGGTGGTCCAGATCCCCGACCTCGGCCTGGTGGTGGTGGACGAGCAGCACCGGTTCGGCGTCGAGCAGCGGGACGCGTTGCGCGCGAAGGGTCGCGCCACCCCGCACCTGCTCGTCATGACCGCCACCCCCATCCCCCGCACGGTCGCCATGACGAGCTTCGGGGACCTGGAGACCTCCACCCTGCGGGAGCTGCCGGCGGGGCGGGCGGGCGTGCGCACCGTGATCCGTTCGGCGGGCAACACCGACGCGATCGCCAAGCTCTGGGACTTCGTGCGTTCGGAGGTCGACGCCGGTGGGCGGGCCTACGTCGTGTGCCCGCGCATCGCCCCGGGGGAGGTCGACACCGACACCGACGCCGCCGCGAACGGCCGCACCGACGACGTCACCGACGAGCTCTTCAACCTCGAGGACGAGGGCCCGCCCCGGCCGCCGCCGGCCTCGGTCGAGGAGGTGACCGCGCTGCTGCGGGCGGCACCCGCGCTGGACGGCGTGGTGATCGTCGAGATGCACGGCCGGCTCCCGGCGGAGACCAAGGACGCCGCGATGGCGGACTTCGCGTCCGGGCGAGCGCCCGTGCTCGTCTCGACCACGGTGATCGAGGTCGGCGTCGACGTCCCGGAGGCGACCCTGATGGTGATCCAGGACGCCGACCGCTTCGGCCTCTCCCAGCTGCACCAGCTGCGAGGCCGGATCGGTCGCGGCAGCCGGCCGGGCTGGTGCGCGGTGCTGACGCACGCCCACCCGGCGTCGCCCGCCGGTAAGCGGCTGGCCGCGTTCGCCGCGACCACCGACGGCTTCGTGCTCGCCGAGACGGACCTGAAGCTGCGCCGCGAGGGTGACGTCCTCGGCGCCTCGCAGTCCGGTCGCTCCAGCTCCCTGCGGCTGCTCCGGGTGCTCACGGACGCCCCGATCATCGAGGCTGCCCGGGCCGCCGCCCGGGACCTCGTGGCCCGTGACCCGGACCTCACCACCGAGCCGGGGCTGGCCACGATCGTGGCCGAGTCGATCGACGAGGACGCCGCCGCCTACCTTCAGCGCACCTGAGCGGCCGGGCGTGCGGCGCCGGTTAGGGACTTGGTCCGTCGGGTGGGTCGAAGCTCATCAACGCCAGTGAGTACGGCCTCTCGGTCGGCATCCTCACCTCGAACGCCTTCACCGGTTTCGAGCTGGCCTCGCGCATCACCTCCGGCGCCGTCCACATCAACGACCAGACGGTCGACGACGAGGCCACCATCCCGTTCGGCGGCGTCAAGGCCTCCGGTGTCGGCGGCCAGTTCGGCGGCCCCCGAGCCAACCTCGAGACGTTCACCGACCTGCAGTGGAGCACGGTGCAGTCCGAGATCGAGCGCTACCCCTTCTGACATCGGTCACGGCGCCCGCCAGGCGCACGGCTCCGGGCGGCTCCCTCCGGGCGGCTCCGGGCGGGCTCGCCGCCGCACGGCCGGATCGGCCACCCGGTGGTCACGATGATCGCGGTGGGGGCGGCATCCCACCATGCGTGGGGAACACCTCGGCGCACTGCAGCGTTGAACAGATGTTCGCTGGACAGGTGCCTCGTTCGAACCGTTTCGACCGAGATCTGTGTGAGGAGGCTCCATGCGTAAGAAGTACGTCGAGTTCGAGGACGACCACGGAGTCGTCCGGCGTTATCTGCCCCACCCCAACGGCGGGGGTCTGGTCGAGGTGGGGGCCCGCGTCGATCCCACCGCGTTCGTCGCCGAGACCGCCTACGTCGACCCCGGTGCGGTCGTGCACGCCGGCGCCCGCCTCGAGGCCGCGGCCTGGATCGACGTCGCCGCCGTCGTGGGCACGCGCACGACGGTGGGGACGCGCGCCCACGTCGGCCCTGGGGCGGTCCTCGGTACCGGTGTCCACGTGGGCGACCGGGTGCGGATCGGCGCGAACGCTCGCCTCGTGGACGGCGCGCGCGTGCGGCGCGACGACATCGTGCCCGAGGGGGCGCTGCTCGATGCGGGCGACCGCACCGGCAATCAGTTCCACCAGGCCGCGTGAGGGCACCTACCCTGTCGGGGTGACCAGGATCGTCGCCGGTGTGGCCGGCGGCCGCACCCTCAAGGTGCCGCGCTCCGGCACCCGGCCGACGTCTGAGCGGGTGCGGGAGGCACTCTTCTCCCGGCTCGAGCACCTCGACGTCGTCGACGGCGCCCGCGTGCTCGACCTCTACGCAGGCTCCGGCGCGCTCGGGCTCGAGGCCGCCTCCCGCGGCGCCGCGCGCGTCACCCTCGTCGAGGCCGCCCGCGCGGCCGCCGCGCTGTGCCGCGCCAATGCCGAGGCCCTCGGCCTCGACCCCCTGATCGACGTCGTGGCGGCCCGGGTCCAGACCCACCTCGCGGGCGCGGGGACACCGGCGGACCTCGTCCTGCTCGACCCGCCCTACGACGTCGAGCAGGAGGACCTCGCCGACGTGCTGGCCCTGCTCGGCCGCGGCTGGCTCGCCCCGGATGCCGTCGTCGTCGTCGAACGCGACCGCCGCAGCCCGGAGCCCCGCTGGCCCGACCACCTCGCGGCGCTGGGCCCGCGCTCCTACGGCGACACCGTCGTGTGGTTCGCCGAGGCGGCCGGCTCCGGGGGCTAACGTGGCCGCCATGGGCAAGGAGAGACGGGCATGAACCGGGCGGTCTGCCCCGGATCGTTCGACCCGATCACGCTCGGTCACGTCGACGTCGTGCGCCGCGCGCGGGCGATGTTCGACGAGGTCGTCGTCGCCGTCGCGCACAACGCCGGCAAGCGGTACCTCTTCGACGAGCAGCAGCGGGTCGACCTGGCCCGCGCGGCCGTCGCCGGGATCGACGGCGTCCGCGTCGCGCTCGTCGAGGGCCTGCTCGCCGACTTCTGCACCGATGTCGGTGCCTCCGCCATCGTCAAGGGGCTGCGCGGCGCGGCGGACTACGACGCCGAGCAGGCCATGGCCCTGATGAACCGGCACCTGGCCGCCGTCGAGACCATCTTCGTCATGGGGGACCCGACCCTCGGGCACGTGGCCTCGTCGTTGGTGAAGGACGTGGCCCGGCACGGAGGGCGGGTCGACGACCTCGTCCCCGCCGGTGTCGCCGCCGCGCTGCGCACCGCCCTGGGCGTGGCCGAGACAGGAGAGCAACGATGACCGACCAGCCGACCACCGACCGGCCCGCCGCGGACCAGCCCGAGGACGGCGCCGACCTGCTCTCGATCCTCGACGAGCTCGGCGAGCTGATCGGCCGCGCCCGCCCGATGCCGATGTCCGCCTCCGTGCTCGTCAACAAGGCCGAGGCCCTCGAGCTGCTCGCGGCGGCCCGCACCGTGGTACCGCAGGAGATCCACGCCGCCGACGACATCGTCGCCGACGCGGACGCCGTCCTCGAGCGCGCCCGGACCCGGGCCGCCGAGATCGTCGCGGCCGCCGAGACGACGGCGGAAGGACTCGTCGCCGCCGAGCGCGTCACCGTCCTCGCGCAGGAGCGGGCCGAGCAGATCGTCGCGGCCGCCGAGACGACGGCGACCAAGCTCGCCGCCGACGCCGACGACTACTGCGACCGGCAGCTCGCCCAGTTCGAGATCGACCTCGGTGCGGTCACCACCCAGGTCCAGGCCGGCCGGGCCGCACTGGCGGCGCGGTCCCACCGGGACGCCGCCGGAGGGGCCTGAGACCCTCGCGGGCGTGCGGGCCCGGCCCTCGATCGGCGCACAGCGCGCCCGGTGCGCCGGCCTACGCCCTGGCGGGCGCGGTGGCCTCGCCCGGCGGGTAGCATCGAAGGTCGGCCGCGGCCCGCGCCCGGCCGCCACCGCCCCGGACGGGGCCGCACCCACAGGAGCACTCATGCACGCGCGATCCCCCCTCGTGGTCAGCACGCACGACCTCGGCCGCTCGGCGGGGTCGTTCCGCGAGCTCGTCCGCGCCGTCCCGGCCCCGGCCGAGCTGGGGACCGCGGTGATCGGGGTGCCCGAGGGTGCGGACGTCGCCCTGGACCTGCGCCTCGAGGCGGTCAGCGACGGCGTGCTCGTCACCGGCGGCGTCACGGCCCCGCTGCGCGGGGAGTGCGCCCGCTGCCTGCGGGAGATCGAGGACCAGGCCACCGTGTCCCTCACCGAGCTCTACTACTACCCCGCCCGCAAGGCCACCCTCCTGGCGGACGGCGACGAGGAGGCCGCGGACCTGCCCGAGCTCGTCGGCGAGGACCTCGACCTCGAGCCCACGCTCCGCGACGCCGTCGTCCTCGCGCTGCCGTTCCGGCCGCTGTGCCGCCCCGACTGCGCCGGCCTGTGCCCCGACTGCGGCGTCCGCCTCGACGACGCCGAGCCCGGTCACCACCACGAACACCTCGACCCCCGCTGGGCCGCGCTCGAGGGTCTGCGCCGGCCGGACGACGCCCCCGAGGGCCTGCCCGGTCCGCACGACCTGCCCGGCGGCGGCGCGCCGGCCGGACCGGGTGAGCGGGCGTGAGCAGGAAGCGGTCCCGGCTCGCCGGGGACGGGGAACCGACCCGCACCGACGTCGAGACGCTGCTGACCTCGCTCGGCACCCATATCGACGGCGAGCTGCTCGTCCTGGCGCTGACGCACCGCTCCTTCGCGCACGAGGCGGGCGGCCTCCCCACCAACGAGCGCCTCGAGTTCCTCGGCGACTCGGTGCTCGGGATCATCGTCACCGAGTACCTCTACCGCCGACACCCCGACGTCCCCGAGGGGGACCTCGCCCGCATGCGCGCCGCCACCGTGAGCCAGCGGGCGCTCGCGTCCGTGGCCCGCGAGCTCGGCCTGGGCCCGTACATCCTCCTCGGCCGCGGCGAGCTCGTGACCGGCGGGCGGGAGAAGGACTCCATCCTGTCCGACACGGTCGAGGCGCTCATCGGTGCCACGTACCTGTGCCACGGACTCGAGCACACGCGCGTCGTCGTCGAGCACCTCGTCCGCGACCTCCTGGACGAGGCGGAACGCCTCGGAGCAGGCCTGGACTGGAAGACGTCCCTGCAGGAGCTCGCCGCCGGGCGCGGCCTCGGGAGCCCCGTCTACGCGGTCGTCGGCACCGGCCCGGACCATGCCCGCACCTTCGACGCCGTCGTCACCCTCGACGGCGAGGTCCGGGGCAACGGCACCGGTACCTCGAAGAAGGTGTCCGAGCAGAACGCCGCGCAGGACGCCTACCAGCGGCTCGACGAGCACCCGGGCGCCTGAGTGCCCGAGCTGCCCGAGGTCGAGACCGTCCGGCGGGGGCTCGCCGCCCACCTGGTCGGCCGCACCGTGCGCGACGTCGAGGTGGCCCACCCGCGCGCCGTGCGCCGTCAGGACGGCGGCGCCGCCGAACTCGTCGCGCGCCTGCGCGGGCAGACGTTCACCGCGGCCGTGCGCCGCGGGAAGTACCTCTGGTTGCCCTACGGCGCCGGGGCCGAAGCGCTGCTGACCCACCTCGGGATGAGCGGCCAGCTCCTCGTCCACGAGCCGGGTGCCCGGGCCGGCGAACCCGTCCCGGCCACCGCCGGAGCGGGCTCGGGCGCCGGTGATCTTGACCACACCACCGTCCCCGGCCCGGTCGCCGAACCCCGCCCGGGCGCCGACCCGACCCCCTACCTCGCCGGTCCCGGTCCCACCGCCGATCTCACCGCCACCCGCGCCCCCACCACGGTGCGCACCATCCCCACCACCACCGCCCACCTGCGGGTGCGGGTCCTCCTCGAGGACGGCGGCGAGCTGTGGTTCGTGGACCAGCGCACCTTCGGCCACGTCATGGCGGTGGCGACCGTGCCCACGAGTGACGGGGCCCCCGGCGGCCACGGATCCGCCGCACCGCTGCTGCCCGGCCCGGTCGCACACATCGCCCGCGACCTGCTGGACCCGGCGCTCGACCACGCCGCCCTGGTGCGCCGCACACGTTCCCGCAGCACCGAGATCAAGCGTGCCCTGCTCGATCAGGCGCTCGTCTCCGGCGTGGGCAACATCTACGCCGACGAGGCCCTGTGGCGTGCCCGCCTGCACGGTGGGCGGCGCACCGACTCGCTCGGCCCCAGCCGGCTGCGCACGCTCTTCGACGCCGCGACCGAGGTCATGACGGAGGCACTCGCCGCCGGGGGCACGAGCTTCGACGCCCTGTACGTCGACGTCGACGGTGCTGCGGGATGGTTCGCCCGGTCGCTGGCGGTCTACGGCCGGGCCGGGCTGCCGTGCCCGCGCTGCGGGCGACCCGTCCGGCGTGAGCAGTTCATGAACCGGGGCTCCTTCTCCTGCCCCTCCTGCCAGCACCGGCCGGCGCACCGCTGACGGCGCGGGCCGTGTCCTGGGCCTTCCCGACCCATGACGTTGGGTAGGCTCGTCGCGTGTCCAACACCCAGAACAAGGCCGAGCGCGACATCCGCGTGATGATCATCGACGACCACGAAGTGGTCCGCCGTGGCATCGCGGAGATCGTCGACCGGGCCGACGGGCTCACCGTCGTCGCCGAGGCCGGTTCCGTGGCCGAGGCCGTGCGGCGTGCCGAGCTCGTGCGCCCCGAGGTGCTCCTGGTGGACCTGCAGCTGCCCGACGGCACCGGGATCGACATCATCGCCACGCTGCGGGAGAAGCTGCCCGCGGCCCGTTCCATCGTGCTGACGTCCTTCGACGACGACGACGCACTCGCCCAGGCTCTCAACGCCGGCGCGAAGGCGTACCTGCTCAAGACCGTCCGGGGCGCCGAGATCGCCGAGGTCGTCAAGGCGGTCGCCGCCGGGCGCACCCTGCTCGACGAGCGCACCGTGACCCGCCGACGGGCCGACCACGAGGACCCCACGGCCGACCTCACACCCTCGGAGCGCAAGGTCCTCGACCTCATCGGCGAAGGCCTGTCCAACCGGGAGATCGGCGAGCGGCTCGGCGTCGCGGAGAAGACCGTCAAGAACCACATCACGTCGCTGCTGTCCAAGATGGGCCTGCAGCGCCGCACGCAGGTCGCGGCCTGGGTCGCGGGCCAACGGGCCGCCGGCTGGCGCAGCTGAGCCGCACCCGACGGCAGGGCCCGCTCAGGTCAGCGGGGCCTGCCATCTCATGAGGCTGCCCTGGCCGGCCTCGTTGGTCCCCACGGAGAACGTGCCGCCGTGGCGACGGGCCCGGGTGGCGAGGTTCGCCAGGCCCGACCGGCGCGTGACGGACGGGGCGACGCCCGTGCCGTCGTCCTCGACGTCGACGATCACCCGCCCGGTCGGGCCGTAACCGAGCACACTCACCCGCACCTGCACCGACGCCGCCCGCGCGTGCCGCGCCGCGTTGGACAGGCCCTCCCGCACGACGGCGACGACGTCGTCGGCGAGGTCGGCGTCCACGAGGTTGTCGACCGTGTCGATCAGGGTGCCCTCGTTCTCGGCGGAGGCGATGAGCGCGCCGTCGACATCGATGAGCAGCGACGGGGCGTAGCCGAGCGAGGTGCGCGCGAGGGACGCCTCGCGCCGCAGCCGCTCCACCAGCACCACGGCGCTGTCCGGCTCGCGCAGGGAGTGGACGATGGCGCGGATCTGCTTGACGGCGTCGTCGACGCTGCCCAGCGCGCCGTCGAGCAGCTCGGCGGCGTGGGCCTCGCCGCGCCGGTCCATCTCGGCGCGGACGGACTCGAGCTGCATGCCGGTGGCGAAGAGCTGCTGGATCGCGAGGTCGTGCAGGTCCCGGGCGATCCGGGCACGCTCGCTCAGCAGGGAGGCGACGTCCTCGGCGTGCCGCGCGGCCGCCAGCTCCAGCGCCAGGGCCGCCTGGCCGGCCACCGACTCCGCCATGGCGAGGTCGGACTGGTCGAACTCCGGACCGCCGATCGTACGCAGCAGCAGGAGGACGCCGTGCCCCTCGCCGCGCAGCATCATCGGCGCGTACAGCGCGGGGCCGAACTGGGCGAGCTCGGGCAGGCGCAGGGTGCGCAGCCGGGTGAGGGAGTCGACGATCATGCCGGTGCCCTCCTTGAGCACCGTCATGGCGCGCCCCTCGGGGGGGAAGACGAGGCCGAGGAGCTTGCCGGCGCTGACGCCGTGGGCGATCTCGCACGCCCAGGTGTCGCCCACGGAGGGCAGGATGATGAGGGCGGTGTCGGCCTCGGCGACTTCGCGTACCCGGGCGGCGATCATCTCGAGGGCCTCCTCCTCCTCGGTGCCCTCCAGGAGCGCGATGGTGATGTCCTGGCTCACGCTGATCCAGCGCTCGCGGTTGCGGGCCTCGGCGTACAGGCGCGAGTTCTCGATGGAGACGGCCGCGGCCTCGGCCAGGCTCATCATGTCCTCGGCGTCGCGCTCGCTGAACCCACCGGGCTTCTCCGCGAGGTAGAGCCGGCCGAAGGCCCGGTCGCGCACCCGCACGGGCACCCCGAGGAACGAGTACATGGGCGGGTGACCGGGCGGGAACCCACCGAAGTCGGGGTGCTGGGTGAGATCGTCCAGCAGCAGCGGCCCGTCCACCGGGATCGCGCCGAGCACGCCCCCACCGCGCGGCGGGTGGCCGAGCATCTCGACCTCCTCCTCGGTGACGCCGACCTGGACGAACGCGGTGGTGTTGCCGCGGGCGTCGAGCACACCGAGGGCGGCGTACTCGGCGCCGCACAGCCGGGCGGCGCGGTCGACGAAACTGCGCAGCGCCTCGGTGATGTCGAGGTGGGAGGCGACGTTGATCGCGGCCCCGAGCAGGGACGGCGTGTCGGTGCGCCGTTGGCCGTCGCCACGGGGGTTGACGAGGCGTGGATAGTTTGCGCCGTGCGGGTCCGTCCGTCCGACGCCGACGCCGACGCCGCCGCCGACGCCGCCGACGGGGCCGGGCGCGGCCCGCTCGGCGTCGTCCTGACCGTTGTGGTTCATCGGTGTTCTTCCTGCTCGGCGGCCCATCGGTAGGCCGGCACCGTGGCCAGGAGCTCGTGGTGCGAACCCCTGGCCAACACGGTAGCCGTTCCTGGGGCGACGCCGTCGCGGCCCAGCAGGATCACCTCGTCGGCGGCGGCCAACGCGGCGAGCCGGTGCGTGACCAGCACGACGCCGCGCGGCGCGGCGGCGTCCCGGCCGGCACCGAGGAGGTCGGTGACGAGGCGGTCGGCGGTGGCCGGGTCGAGGTGCTCGGCGGGCTCGTCGAGCAGGAGGATCGGTGCCGGGCTCGCCAGGGCCCGGGCCAGGAGCAGGCGCCGGCGCTCGCCGCCGGAGATGGTGGCGGCGTCCGTGCCCAGCATGGTGGCCGGCCCGTCGGGCAGCCGGGCGAGCCAGGGGCCGAGGCCCGTCCGGTCGAGCAGTGCCGTCGCCTCGGCCTCGCTGACGTCCCCGCGGGCCACCCGGAGGTTCTCCAGCACGGTGGTCTCGAAGATGTGGGCGTCCTCGGCGGTGAGCACCACGCGCCGGCTCACCCAGCCCCGATCGGCGCCCCACGAGTCGGCGCCGTCCACCGTCACGCTGCCGGCACGGGCCGGGAGCAACCCGGCCAGGGTCAGCAGGAGCGTCGTCTTGCCGATGCCGCTGGGTCCGACGACGACGACGGTGCGGCCCGGGGTCAGGTCGAGCTCGAATCCGGTGGCGACGACCGGGCCGCCGGGCCAGCCGACGGCGAGGCCGCGGGCCGCCAGGGTCGCCCCGGGCGGTCCGGGTGCGGTGGGAGATGTGACGTTCGCTTCGGCGCGGACGTGGACGGATGCCGGCGAGGCGGTGGCCGGCGGCGTCCGGGACGCCGCACCGGTGGCACCGGTGGTGGCGGCGGCCGCGTCGAGCAGCGCCATGATCCGTACGGCCGAGCCGCCCGAGCGCACGAGCTGGACGGCCGCCGGCCCGAGCATGGCGGTGCCCTCGAACGCGGCCAGCGGTGTCAGGACGATGACGGCGAGCTCGATGTGTTCCATCGTGCCGGCGACGGTGGCGGGTACCCCGAGCAGGAGCGCCCCCAGCACGGCCACGCCCATGGCCAGGGTGTCGAAGCCCGCGGCAAAGGCCGCCGGCCGCGCGGCGGCGTCCTTCGCCCGCGCCAGGACGGACTCGGTCGCGCGCAGGCCTGCCGACGTGCGGCCCACCCGCCCGGAGACGGTGAGCTCGGCGGCACCGTCGACCATGGTCATGGCGGCGGCGGAGAGGTCCGACCGGGCGGTGATCTGGGCGTGCTCGGCCAGCCGGGCGGCGCGGACGTCGAGCCAGGGGCCGACCACGCCGGCCGCGAGCAGGCAGGCGGCGAGCACGGCACCGGCCCCGAGGTGGAGCCACGACACGAGCACCACCGAGCCGGCGCCGACCACCACGGCGACGGCCGCCGGCAGCACCACCCGGACCACGACGTCCCCGACGGCGTCCACGTCGGCACCCGTGCGGGCCAGGAGGTCACCGCGGCGCAGCCCGGCGACGGCGTCGGCACGGCCGTCGGCCAACGCGCCGTAGATCCGGCTGCGCAGCGACGCCATGCCACGCAGGGCGACCTCGTGCGAGGCCAGGCGTTCGAGGTAGCGCAGCACCGCCCGGGAGATGCCGAACAGGCGCACGGAGACGCTCGCGACCCCCAGCTCCAGGATCGACGGCATCTGCGAGGCACGCGCGATCAGCCACGCCGCGGACGCCCCGAGGGCGACGGCGCTGGCCAGCCCGGCCGAGCCGGCGAGCACGGCCCAGGTCAGGCGGACGCGGTCGAGGTCGAGGAGGCGGATGGCGCGGCGCAGCGCCCGGCGCTCCTGGGCGGGCGTGACGGCGCCGCGGTCGGCGAGACCGTCGCCGGTGGTGGTGTCACCGGAGGTGTTGTCACCCGCGGGAACGGCGTCGGCGGTGGTCGAGGCGGTCACCGGCGAGCCCCCTGACGGTCGTCGCGGCCCGGGGCATCCTGAGCTCCCGGCGCCGGCGGCGCGCCTGCGGTGCTCGCCGGGCAGGCGAGGTCTGCGGTGACCGCGACGACGTCCGCGTCGGCGTCGTCGGTCGGGCGCGAGGTGACGGTGACCACGTCGTCGGCCAGGGCGACCAGCGCCGCCCGGTGGGCGATGACCAGGACGGTGCGGCCGCGGTCGCGCAGCTCCCGCACGGCGGCGAGCACGTGCCCCTCGGCGGCGGCGTCGAGGTGGGCGGTGGGTTCGTCGAGGACGACGAGCTGCTCGCTGCCGAGCAGGGCGCGGGTGAGGGCGAGGCGCTGGCGCTGCCCGACCGAGAGTCCCACGCCGCCGTGGCCGAGCACCGTGTCCCAGCCGTGGGCGAGCGCAGCGACGACCTCGGCGAACCCGGTGGCCCGTGCCGCCGCGGCGAGCTCGGCGTCGGTCACCCCGGCCTGGTCGCCGTCCGCCGGGCCCTCGTCGGCGCCCGGCAGCCGGCCGACGTCGGCACCGCCGGTCACGTTCTCCCGGACCGAACCGGGCAGGATCACCGGACGCTGCGGCACCCAGGCCACCTGGGCGTGGAACGAGCCGGGCTCGACGGCGGCGAGGTCGACACCGTCCCCGGCGCCGTCCGAGGGCACCAGGCGCACCGCACCGGCGTCGGGCACCAGCAGGCCGAGCAGGACGTGCGCCGCGGTCGTCTTGCCCACCCCGGAGGGGCCCACGAGGGCGACGACGTGCCCCGGTCGCAGCCGGGCATCCAGGCGTGACGGAGCCCAGGTGGCGCGACCGGGGGCCAGGACGCCGACGCCGGCGACCACGACGTCGCTCGTGCGCAGGTCCGGCGCGGGGACGGTGCCCGGCGCCGGCACGGGCCGGTCCAGCACCGCGAAGGCCTGCTCGGCGGCGGCGACGCCGTCCGCGGAGGCGTGGAACTGGGACCCGACCTCGCGGATCGGCTTGTAGATCTCCGGGGCCAGCATGAGCACGGCGAGCCCGGTGGTGAGGTCGAGGTCCCCGGCCACCAGGCGCGTGCCGATCACGACGGCCACCAGCGCCACCGAGATCGATGCGAGGAACTCCAGCACCGCGCCGGAGAGGAAGGCGACCCGCAGCGTCGACATGGTGGTGCGGGTGTATGCGGCGCCGAGCTCGGCCACGCGACGACCGGGCCCGTGCTCGCGGCCGAGCGCCTTGAGGGTGCTCAGCCCGGCGAGCAGGTCCAGGAGCTGGGCGCCCAGGTGCTGCATCGCCACGAGCTTCTCGGCGGCGAACTTCTGGGTGAGGAGGCCGATGAGCCACATGAACACGGGCACCAGCGGGATCGTGAGCGCGATGATGATCGCGGAGACGACGTCCAGACCGAGGACGACGGCGAGGGAAGCCGGGGTGACGGTGGCGGCGAGGATCAGCTGCGGCAGGTAGCGCACGAAGTACGGCTCGAGGTCGTCCAGGCCCCGGGTGGCGAGCGTGACGACCTGTGCCCCGTGCCCGGCGAGCCAGCGGGGCCCGTGAGCCACGGCCCTGGTCAGCACCTGCTCACGCAGGTCGGCGACGACGTCGCGGGCGGCGCGGTGCGCGAAGGTCTCCTGCGCCACCAGCACCACGAACCGCGCGCCGACGACGCCGGCGAGCCAGCCGACGAACGGGGCGACGTGCGCCCAGCCGGCCCGACCCTCGATCACCGGGGAGATGGCGTTCGCGACGAGCAGTGCCTGCGCGATCACCAGGGCCGCCGTCGCCAGGCCGCCGACGGCGGTGCCGACGATGTAGCGGCGGGCGGCCCGGGCGTGCCGGAGGAGTCGGGGGTCGAGCGGCTTCACGGCCTCAGTGTGAACCCGTGGGCTCCAGCGACGGTATCGACTCGGCGGGCGGCAGGCCCTCGTTGCCGGTGATCTCCGTGGCGGTGATGCGCTTGCGGAACACCCAGTACGTCCAGCCCTGGTAGGCGAGCACGACCGGCACGAAGATCAGCGCGGCCACGGCCATGACCTGCAGCGTCGACTGCGTGGACGCCGCCTCCGCGATGCTCAGCGACCACGCCGGGTCCAGCGAGGACGGCATGACGTCGGGGTACATGACACCGAAGATCAGGACGACGGCAGCCACGATGGCGATGGCGTTGAGCGTGAAGGCCCAGCCCTCGCGGCGCGCCCGGGTGGCGACGACGACCCCGAGCAGGGCGAGGGCAGCGACGGCGAGCGGCACCCAGGTGAGGGTGTGCGCGGAGAAGGCCAGCTGCGCCCATACCGCCCACACGCCGGCGACGACGAGCGAGACGACGGCGAGGCGCTGCGCGAGCAGCCCCGCGCGCTCACGGACCTCCCCGCCGGTCTTCAGCGCCAGGAACACGGCGCCGTGGGTGAGGAAGACGCTTGCCGTCATGACCCCGCCCAGCAGGGTGAACGGGGTGAGCAGCGAGAAGAACCCGCCCACGAGCTGGTGGTTGCCGTCGACGACCTCGATCTCCATGCCCTGGACCAGGTTCGCGAACGCGACGCCCCACAGGACCGCGGGCACCCACGCCCCGATGGTGTGCGCCCAGTCCCAGCGCGCCCGCCACGTGTCGTCGTCGATCTTGGCGCGCCACTCGATGGCGCAGATACGCACGATCAGCGCCACCAGGATGAGGAGGAGCGGGAGGTACATCCCGGAGAACATCGTGGCGTACCACTCCGGGAAGGCCGCGAACGTGGCGCCGCCGGCGGTGAGCAGCCAGACCTCGTTGCCGTCCCACACCGGGCCGATGGACCGCAGGAGGACGCGACGCTCCCGCTCGTCGCGGGCGAAGGGCTTCAGCAGCATCCCGACACCGAAGTCGAAGCCCTCGAGCACGAGGTACCCCGTCCACAGGACGGCGATGAGGAGGAACCAGAGGAGGGGGAGATCCATGACGTCGTCTCCAGTCTGTCAGGCGCGGGCGGGGTCAGTAGGCGAAGGACAGGGTGGGCTCGGGCTCCTTCGGAGCCGTGCCACCAGGGCCGTCCGGGCCGTCGGGACGGCCCAAGACGTCCGCGGGCAGCGGGTCCACGCCCTCGCGGACGTAGCGCTTGATGAGGCGGTACCACACCACGCCCAGCGCGGCGTACAGCAGCGTGAAGACGATGAGCGAGGTGATCACCGAGCCGAGCGGGACGACCGTGGAGACGCCGTCCCGGGTGAGCATGTACACCTGGTCCACCGGGTTGGCCGGGTTGGGGTGGACGACCCACGGCTGGCGGCCCATCTCGGTGAAGATCCAGCCGAAGCTGGAGGCGAGGAAGGGCATCGGCAGCGCGAGCAGGGCCAGCCGGGAGAACCACACCTTGTCCGTGATGCGTCCGCCGCGCAGGAGCCACAGGCCCGCGAGGGCGAGGCCTGCGGAGAACGCGGCCAGGCCGATCATCAGGCGGAAGGACCAGTAGGTGACGGGGAGGTAGGGGATGTAGTCGACGTCGGTGCCGAACTGATCGGCGTAGCGCCCGGTGTACTCCGCCTGGACGTCGTTGATGCCCGGCAGGTAGCTGTCCGGCCCGGAGAAAGAGCCGGTGCCGAGGAAGGAGGTGATGCCGGGGAGCTCGATGAGGTGGCGCACGTTCGCCGGGTCGCCGGAGAGGTCGCCGATGGCGAGCAGGGAGAAGGGTGCGGCCTCCTGTCCGTCGATCAGGGCCTCGGCGGCGGACATCTTGCCGGGTTGCTGCTCGTACATGAGCTTGCCCTGGACGTCGCCGGTGATGCCGACGCCGATGCCGCCGATGACCATCGTGATCAGGCCGACGTAGGCGCCGGTGCGCCACACCTGGCGGGCCTCGTGCTCGCGGCCGGCCCGGACGGCGCGGACGATCCACCAGCCGCAGATACCGGCCACGAACGTGCCCGCCACCAGCCACGACGCGGTGATGGTGTGGGAGAACGCGGCGACGAGCGTGTTGTTGGTGATGACCTCGAAGAAGCCGCCCACGCCGTCGAGCTCGGCGCGGCCGGTCTCGGGGTTGAACACGGTGCCCACGGGGTGCTGCATCCACGAGTTCGCGGCGAGGATCCAGTAGGCCGAGAGGCTGGTACCGATGGCCACGAGCCAGATGCAGGCGGAGTGCAGCCACTTGGGCAGCCGCCCCTCGCCGAAGATCCACAGGCCGAGGAACGTGGACTCGAGGAAGAACGCCGCGAGGGCCTCGATGGCCAGCGGGGCGCCGAAGATGTCACCGACGAAGCGGGAGTACTCCGACCAGTTCATGCCGAACTGGAACTCCTGGACGATGCCGGTGGCGACCCCGAGCGCGAAGTTGATCAGGAGGATCTTCCCGAAGAACTTCGTCAGCCGGTGCCACCGCTCGTTGCCGGTGCGTACCCATGCGGTGTGCATGATCGCGACGAGCGGGGAGAGCCCGATCGTCAACGGCACGAGAATGAAGTGGTAGACGGTGATGATTCCGAACTGCCACCGAGCGACGTCCAGCGCTTCCACGGGATGCCCTTTCATCAGATCAGGTCAGCGCGCGAAATCGGGCGCGGCTCGTCCTTAGGTTGGTGGGGGTCGTCGATGACGGTCTGGGACCAAGGTCCCGGGTTGGTGACGCGGTGTCAGGATCGACCTGACGCGGTGTCCGGATATTTCGGGTGTGTCGCGCTGCTCCCGTCGCAGCAGGTCCGGGTGCAGCAGGGGGCGGAGTGCGGCGGAGGTGTGTCGGCGCGACCTACCAGGCGCCGTCGACCACCTCGGAGAACCCGAACGCGACAGCCTCCTCGAGCTGGTCATAGGTGCACGAGCGCGGGTCGCGGTCCGGCCGCCACCGTCGGAAGCTGGGGATGTGGCGGAACCGGTCGCCCTCCATGTGGTCGTAGGCGACCTCGACGACGAGCTCGGGGCGCAGCGGGACGAAGGAGAGGTCCTTGCCGGTGCTCCACCGGCTCACCGCCCCCGGCCGCCGCTGCTGCTGGTGGGCCGCCTGGTCTGCCCGCTCGCCCCACGGGTGGTCGGCGAGGTCGACGTCCCGGTAGGGCGCGAGCTCGTCGAGCAGGCTCTTGCGGCGGGCCATCGAGAACGACGCCGTCACGCCCACGTGCTGGAGGGCGCCGTCGTCGGTGTCCAGTCCCAGCAGGAGAGAGCCGACGACGTCGCCGCTCTTGTGCCGCCGGAACCCGGCGACCACGCAGTCGGCGGTGCGCTCGTGCTTGATCTTGAACATGGCGCGCTTGTTCGGCTGGTAGACGCCGTCGAGCGCCTTGGCGACGACGCCGTCGAGCCCGGCGCCCTCGAAGCGGTCGAACCACTCGCGGGCCTGCTCGAGGTCCGCCGTCGCCGGCGTGAGGTGGACGGGGCCCGCGGCCCCGGCGAGGATCTCGACGAGTCGGGCGCGGCGCTCGGCGAACGGTCGCCCCGTGAGCGCCTCGTCGCCGAGGGCGAGCAGGTCGAAGCCGACGAAGGAGGCCGGGGTCCGTCCGGCGAGCAGCGCGACGCGGCTGGCGGCCGGGTGGATGCGCTGCTGCAGCGCGTCGAAGTCGAGCCGGTCGTCGATGACCATGACGATCTCTCCGTCGATGACGCAGCGCTCGGGCGCGCTGGCCTTGAGCGACTCGACGAGCTCGGGGAAGTACCGGGTCATGGGCCGCTCGTTGCGGCTGCCGAGGACCACCTCGTCACCGTCCCGGAAGACGATCGTGCGGAACCCGTCCCACTTGGGCTCGGTGTGCCCGAGGTCGGGGATCTCGGGCACCGCCTTGGCCAGCATCGGGGCGACCGGAGGCATGACGGGGAGGTCCACGAGCCGATCCTTCCCTACGCGCCCGTCCTGCGCGCCCTACGCGCCCGTCTTGCGTGCCCGGCTGGGCTGCACCCTGCTCGGCTCGCCCGGCATCTTGGGGTGGTCCGGCGGGAACGGCATCTCGCCGAGGCCGTCGGCCAGGTCACGCTCCCACCAGTCCAGCAACGGCCGCGGGTCGCCGACCGCCTCGTCCATCCCGGCCCAGGCGTCGCCGCGCTCGGCGAGCAGCCCGGGCACGGTGCGCACGGTGCAGTCGCGCGGGTCGACGTCGCCCAGCGCGTCCCACGGCACGGGGAAGGACACGGGTGCGTGCGGCAGCGGGCGGGGGCTGTATGCGGAGGCGATGGTGCGGTCGCGGGCGGCCTGGTTGAAGTCGACGAAGATCTTCTCGCCCCGTTCCTCCTTCCACCACGCGGTCGTCACCAGCTCCGGCAGACGCCGCTCGAGCTCGCGGGCGGCGGCGATCACCGCGTGGCGCACGGCCAGGAACTCGTGCTCGGGGCGGACCCGAGCGAACACGTGCACGCCCCGGCTGCCCGACGTCTTGACCCACCCCGTCAGCCCGACCTCGGCGAGCAGCTCCCGCAGCGCGGTGGCGGCCCGGGCGGCGTCGGCGAAATCGCGACCCGGCTGGGGATCGAGGTCGATGCGGATCTCGTCCGGCAGGTTCGTGTCGGCGGTGCGGCTCGGCCACGGATGGAACGTCACGGTCCCCATCTGCACGGCCCACACGGCGGTGGCGAGCTCGTCGACGACGAGCTGTGGGTGGGCACGCCCGCTGGGGTAGGTGACCGGCACGGTGCGGGCCCACTCCGGCATGCCGCGGGGCGGGTTCTTGGAGTAGAAGACCTCGCCCTCGGTGCCGTCGGGAAACCGCTGCAGCGTCACCGGCCGGTCCCGCAGCGCGGGCAGCAGGGCGTCCGCGACGGCGATCACGTACTCCGCCAGCGCGAGCTTGGTGATGCCGGCCTGCGGCCACATGAGGCGGTCCGGGCTGGACAGACGCACGGACCGTCCCTCGGGTCCGGGGACGTCCAGCTGCACCGCCGCAGAGGCCATGGCGTCCATCATGGCCGAACGTCGTCCGGCCGCACACCCAGCCGCCGGGGCGTGCGCAGCCCACCTACCCGAAGACCTCCTCGGGACCGTCGGTACGTTCCTTTGGGCCAGGGTGGAGAGGTCGGCCGCCGATGGCCGGAACCGGCGGCATCCGTCCACCGGCACTGCCGGCTGTCCGCATGTGGCGCCCGCACGCGGCGCCCGTGCGCGGCGCAGCCGCGCCCGTGGGGTTCCTGTGCGATACTTCGTCGTGGTCGGCGTGTAGTTCCACACCTGCGCTCCGGTCCGATGACGTCGTGACCGTTCCGGTCCGGACTCACCTCGCGCCGCCTCGCCACCCGGGCGAAGGCGCTGCAGCAGGGGGTTCTTGCCGGGCTCCCGAACCGCCTCCGGGCAGGTCGGCAGGTCACCCGGCCGTCGGCGTCCGAACTGCGATAGTGCAGCGGGCGTAACCAAGGACTTCCGCCCGCGGCCTGGGTCGCGGACGACGAACCGCCCGCGGGCGCCGACGTGTGGACGGCGATCGCGAGCAGGGGAGTACCCCGTGAACGACGAGAACACCACCACCGCCGCCGACGAGCAGGTCGAGAAGGCCACGCCGCCGCGCCGCACGAGGGCCCGCCGCGCGACGAGCGCGGTCACCGCCCCCGGCTCCGCGCAGGCCGACGCCGACGCCGCACCGCCCGAGACCCCCACCAAGGCGGTCCGGGCGCGCAAGACGGCCCCCAAGGCCGAAGCGGCCGAGGCGGCGGAGAAGACGGCCGCCCCGGCCAAGAAGGCCCCCGCCCGCAGGGCGAGCAGCAAGGCGGACGCGGAGACCGGCACCAAGACACCGGCCAGGAGGACCACCGCCGCGGCACGCAAGGCCATGGACACCACCGACGCCCCCGAGCCCGCCACGGAGTCGGCAGCGACCACCGAGACCGCCGCGGCGGCACCGGCCAAGCGCACCACCACGGCCCGCAGGAGCCCGCGCTCCCGTGCCGCCTCCGCC
>NZ_JBTSDU010000023.1:0-4678 GCF_054605595.1 Georgenia sp.
GATGAGATCGCGCAGACCGTGCTCGGCGCGCAGGCAGTGATGCCGCGCGCCGCGGCGGGCATGCGGTACCGGGGAGCGGCGGCCGTCGTCGGGGCTGGCGGGCTGAGGCTCGGCGGTCCGCCGCGGCGCCGGGGTGCCCCGCCCCGGCGCCGAAGGGAGTCAGCCCTCCTCGGTGCGCTTGAGCACCTCGGTGAGCCGGTTCGCGGCGGCGACGACGGCGGCCGCGTGCAGCCGACCGGGCTGGCGCCCCATGCGCTCGATCGGGCCGGAGACCGACACGGCGGCGAGGACCCGGCCCGACGGCCCGCGGACGGGTGCGGAGATGGAGGCGACGCCGGGCTCGCGCTCGGCGACGGACTGCGCCCACCCGCGCCGCCGCACGGCCGAGAGCACGGTCGCGGTGAAGTTGGCGCCGTGGAGCCCGCGGTGCAGGCGGTCCGGCTCCTCCCAGGCGAGCAGGACCTGCGCGGCGGAGCCGGCGAGCATGCTCAACGTCGCCCCGACGGGGATCGAGTCCCGCAGGCCCATCGGCCGCTCGGCAGCGGCCACGCAGATGCGCTGGTCCGCCTGGCGGCGGTACAGCTGCGCGCTCTCGTTGGTGTGGTCGCGCAGCGCCGTCTGGACCGGTCCCGCCGCAGCCAGGAGCCGGTCCTCGCCGGCCGCGGACGCGAGCTCGGCCAGGCGCGGCCCGAGAATGAACCGGCCCTGCATGTCCCGCGCGACGAGGCGGTGGTGCTCGAGCGCGACGGCGAGACGGTGCGCCGTCGGACGGGCAAGATGGGTCAAGGCGACGAGTTGCGCGAGGGTGGCCGGCCCGGCCTCGAGGGCACCGAGCACGGTGGCGGCCTTGTCAAGGACGCCGACTCCGCTAGAGTTGTCCATGGAGCGATATTGACATCTCAGCCCGTGAGATGCAAGCCACGTGTCGAAGTGTCCTCGTCCGGGGGCCGACCCGAAGGAGATGAGAACGCGATGAGCGGAACGCTGGCCGAGAAGGTCTGGGACGCGCATGTGGTGCGCGAGGGCACGGGCGGGGCGCCGGACCTGCTGTACGTCGACCTGCACCTCGTCCACGAGGTGACGAGCCCGCAGGCGTTCGAGGGCCTGCGCCTCACCGGCCGTCCGGTGCGCCGGCCGGACCTGACGATCGCGACCGAGGACCACAACACCCCCACGCTCGACATCGACCGTCCGATCGCGGACAAGACCAGCCGCACCCAGATCGAGACCCTGCGCAACAACGCCAAGGAGTTCGGCATCCGCCTGCACTCCCTCGGGGACGCCGACCAGGGCATCGTGCACGTCGTCGGCCCGCAGCTCGGCCTGACCATGCCCGGCCTGACGGTCGTGTGCGGCGACTCCCACACCTCCACCCACGGCGCCTTCGGCGCGCTGGCGTTCGGCATCGGCACCTCCGAGGTCGAGCACGTCCTGGCCACCCAGACGCTGCCCCTGGCGCCCTTCAAGACCATGGCGATCAACGTGGACGGCACGCTGCGCCCCGGCACGACGGCGAAGGACGTCATCTTGGCGATCATCGCCAAGATCGGCACCGGTGGCGGCCAGGGCTACGTGCTGGAGTACCGCGGCGAGGCGATCCGCAACCTCTCGATGGAGGCGCGGATGACCATCTGCAACATGTCCATCGAGGCCGGCGCCCGCGCCGGCATGATCGCCCCCGACGAGAACACCTTCGAGTACATCAAGGGCCGCCCGCACGCCCCCGAGGGCGCCGACTGGGACGCCGCCGTCGAGTACTGGCGGACCCTGCGCTCCGACGACGACGCCGTCTTCGACGTCGAGGTCGACCTCGACGCCGGCAGCCTCGAGCCCTTCGTCACCTGGGGCACCAACCCCGGCCAGGGCCTGCCGCTCTCGGCGTCCGTGCCCGACCCGGTCGACATCGCCGACGAGGGTGCCCGCAAGGCCGCCGAGCGTGCCCTGGAATACATGGCGCTGACGCCCGGCACGCCGCTGAAGGACATCACCGTGGACACCGTCTTCATCGGCTCGTGCACCAACGGCCGCATCGAGGATCTGCGCGCCGTCGCCGACATCGTCAAGGGTCGCACCAAGAACGAAGACGTCCGCGTGCTCGTCGTCCCCGGCTCCGCCCGGGTCCGGCTGCAGGCCGAGGCCGAGGGGTTGGACAAGGTCTTCCTCGACTTCGGCGCCGAGTGGCGCAACGCCGGGTGCTCCATGTGCCTGGGCATGAACCCCGACCAGCTCAAGCCGGGGGAGCGGGCGGCGTCGACGTCCAACCGCAACTTCGAGGGCCGTCAGGGCAAGGGCGGGCGCACCCACCTGGTCTCCCCGCTCGTGGCCGCGGCCACCGCCATCCGCGGCACGCTCTCCGCCCCGGCGGACCTCGAGCCGTCCGCCGTCAACGCCTGAGCCACGAGGAGATCACGACCATGGACAAGTTCAGCCAGCACACCGGCGTCGGCGTCCCCCTGCGCCGCAGCAACGTCGACACGGACCAGATCATCCCCGCGGTCTACCTCAAGCGGGTCACCCGTACCGGCTTCGAGGACGCGCTCTTCGCCGCCTGGCGCGGCGATCCCGACTTCGTGCTCAACCAGCCCGCCTACACCAACGGGTCGGTGCTCGTCGCCGGCCCGGACTTCGGCACCGGCTCCTCCCGGGAACACGCCGTGTGGGCGCTGAAGGACTACGGCTTCAAGGTGGTGCTCGCCCCGCGCTTCGCGGACATCTTCCGCGGCAACTCCGGCAAGCAGGGCCTCGTCGCCGGCGTCATCAGCCAGGAAGACGCCGAGATGCTGTGGAAGGTCCTCGAGACCGAGCCCGGTACCGAGGTGACGGTGGACCTGGAGCACAAGAGCGTCGTCGCCGGCGACGTCCACGCGACATTCGAGATCGACGACTACACGCGGTGGCGCCTCATGGAGGGCCTGGACGACATCGGCCTGACCCTCCAGAACGAGCCCAGCATCACCGCCTATGAGCAGACGCGGGCCGGGTGGCGCCCCAGGACCCTGCCCGCCAAGCACCTCCCGCCCGTCCACATCACGGCCGCCCGCCCGGTCGGCTCCGGTGGCGAGGGGCTCCCGGCGCACGCCGACGCACCGCTCGTCTGAGCATCCGCGCCGATCAGGAGGCCGCGGCGAGACGCCGCGACCTCCTGCGTCCCGGGCGGCCTCCTGCGCGGCTGTGTCCGGTGCAACACCGCGCGGCACCCGCGTCGACGCGCAGGACCGTATCCTGGAACGCGACGGGCCACCGAGCCCGCCCGGAGCAAGCGGCCCGTTGCCGGGTCCGGTGAGGTGGGTATGAGCGGTCTGCTGACGGTCGAGGGCGGCTCGCCGCTGAACGGCGAGATCACGGTGCGTGGCGCGAAGAACTTCGTCTCCAAGGCGATGGTGGCCGCGCTCCTGGGCGAATCGCCGTCCGTGCTGCGCAACGTCCCGCTCATCCGCGACGTCGAGGTGGTCTCCGACCTCCTGCGCCTGCACGGCGTCACCGTCGACCAGGACGGCGAGGCGGGCACCCTCCACCTCGACCCGAGCAACGTCGAGTCCGCGCACGTCGCCGACATCGACGCCCATGCCGGCTCCTCGCGCATCCCGATCCTGTTCTGCGGGCCGCTGCTCCACCGCCTCGGTGAGGCCTTCATCCCCGACCTGGGTGGTTGCCGCATCGGCGACCGCCCGATCGACTTCCACCTCGAGATCCTGCGCAAGTTCGGCGCCGTGGTGGACAAACGGGTCCAGGGAATCCACATCTCCGCGCCCGAGGGCCTGCGCGGCACGAAGATCGAGCTGCCCTTCCCGAGCGTCGGTGCCACCGAGCAGACCCTGCTCACCGCCGTGCGGGTCCAGGGCCTCACCGAGCTGTCCAACGCGGCCATCGAGCCGGAGATCATGGACCTCATCGCCGTGCTGCAGAAGATGGGCGCCATCATCTCGGTCGACACCGACCGCACCATCCGCATCGAGGGCGTCCCGCGCCTCGACGGCTTCCGCCACACCGCCCTCGCCGACCGCATCGAGGCCGGCTCCTGGGCGTCGGCCGCCCTGGCCACGCACGGCGACGTGTTCGTCAAGGGTGCGACGCAGCCGGAGATGACGACGTTCCTCAACACCTTCCGCAAGGTCGGTGGCGCGTTCGAGGTGCTCGACGACGGCATCCGGTTCTGGCACCCGGGCGGCGACCTGAGCTCCATCGTGCTCGAGACCGACGTGCACCCCGGCTTCATGACCGACTGGCAGCAGCCGCTCGTCGTCGCCCTCACGCAGGCCAGGGGGCTGTCCATCGTCCACGAGACGGTCTACGAGAACCGTTTCGGCTTCACCGACGCGCTGCGCGGGATGGGTGCGACCATCCAGCTCTACCGCGAGTGCCTCGGCGGGCTCGGGTGCCGCTTCGGCCAGCGCAACTTCTACCACTCCGCTGTCGTCTCCGGCCCGACGCCGCTGAAGGCGGCCGACATCGAGGTCCCGGACCTGCGCGGCGGCTTCTCCCACCTCATCGCCGCGCTCGCGGCCGAGGGCACCTCGCGGGTGCGTGGCATCGAGATCATCAACCGCGGATACGAGGACTTCATGGGCAAACTCGAAGCGCTCGGCGCCAAGGTCACGCTCGCCTCCTGACGGGCGGGTCCGGGCGGGCCCGAGCGGGGTGCGGGTCGGGGTTCGCGACCGACGCCCCTAGGCGGGTT
>NZ_JBTSDU010000023.1:4688-16317 GCF_054605595.1 Georgenia sp.
CGTGACCGACACAATACGGTCATGAACATCGCTGAGCTCCTCATCGAGGCCTATTCCCGCATCCCCGACGGCGTGGCCCGGGTGCTCGACGGCCTGGACGACGCCGCCCTCGCGGCCCGGCCCGACGCCGAGGCCAACTCGATCGGCTGGCTGCTGTGGCACATCGCCCGCAGCCAGGACAGCCAGGTCTCCGCGGTCGCGGACCGGGAGGAGCTCTGGTTGGCCGATGGTTGGGCCGAGCGGTTCAGCCTGCCGTTCGACGATGCCGCCACCGGCTACGGCCAGACCAGCACGGAGGTCGGGGCCTTCCGGGCGGACGCGACCGACCTGCGCGGCTATCTCGGCGCCGTGCACCGGGCGACGACAGAGTTCCTCGCCACGCTCGCGGAGGAGGATCTCGACCGCATCGTCGACGAGTCCTGGAACCCGGCCGTCACGCTCGGCGTCCGTCTCGTCAGCATCGCCGCCGACGGCCTCCAGCACATCGGCCAGGCCGCCTACGTGCGCGGGATGTACGAGCGGCGCTGACCGTCAGGTCCTCACCGGTGCCCGCGCCGGGGAGGCCGCTAGCCGAGGAGCGTCTCGCCGATGTACCCGCCCTCGGCGCACCCGAGCGGGACGGCGAAGACGGCAGAGCCCATCGGGGTGGCCCACCGGTCGAGCAGGCCGAGTAGGAGGGCGGCGGCGGTGACAACGCACCGGAGCGTGGTGGTGCCGAGCCGGCGGGCGCTGCTGGCCACGGGGTGCTCCGGCGCGACGGGATCACCTGCACCGATACCCCCGGCGGTATTGATGTCCGAAATCGTCGGTCCGTCGCCGAGGCCGGTTCTGACGCCATGTGATCCGAGATCCTGCGGCTCTTGTCCTGGGCCGTCGACCGGCCCACACTGGAGTCGTCAGACAGGGGACTGGGGGCACCACCGTGTCCAGGACAGTCAGGGTTGCGGCCACCCGCGCCGGCACGGATCGTGCCGGCGGCGGTGCCTCTCGCCGTGGCGGACGGCCGTGAGCGAGCTCCGCGTCACCCTCCTCGGCCCGTTCGCCGCCCGGGACGGCCCCCGCCCGCTGCCCACCCCGGTTCTCCGCAAGGCCCAGGACCTGCTCGCCCTGCTCTTCCTCGCGCCGGGCCACACGCTGCTGCGGGAGACCGTGACGGAGACCCTCTGGCCGGAAGCCGGGTCGGAGTCGTCCCGGAAGTCGATGCGTCAGGCGCTGTGGCAGGTCCACCGCGCCGCCGATGCCACCGACGGCGTGCGCCTCGTGGTCGGGGACGGTGACGCCGTGCGCATCAACGGGGACCGTGCCGTGTGGGTCGACGTCGTCGAGTTCACCGATGCCGTCCGGATCGCGCAGGAGGCCGACCGTCGGGCGATCGACGACGACCGGCTCGCCGCGCTGGCCGGTGCGGCGGACCTGTACCGCGGGCCGCTGCACGTCGGGTGTCTCGACGAGTGGTGCCTCGTTCCGCGCGCCCGCCTCGAGGACCGGTGCCTGACGCTGCTGGACCGGCTGAGCCGCGAGCACGAGCGGCGGGGCGACCTCGATGCCGCCGTCGGGTGGACGCAGCGGCTGCTCGAGATCGAGCCCGCGCACGAACGCAGCCACCGCCGGCTCATGCGGCTGTACTACGAGGCGGGGGACCGCACCCGCGCCCTGCGCCAGCTCCGTCAGTGCCGGGCGGTCCTCGAGTCCGAGCTCGGGGTGCGGCCCGCCGCGAGCACCGAGGCGCTCGGGGCGACGATCCTGGCCGATGCCGGCCCGGTCCGCGACGACGACGTCCGCGGACGTGCCTGGGCCGAGGACGCCGCGCTCGCCGCGATGCGGGCGGAGCTCGCCGCCCTGCGCCGCAGCGTCGAGGTGATCGGCGAGCGGCTGCGCCCCCCCGGCTGAGCGTCCGAGGTCCGCGCCGGCCGAGACACCCGGGCGCCCGTGGACGCGACCCGCGAGAAGACGTGGCGCAGACGCCACGGAGACGGTCTGCAGACTCCCGGTGGGCACGATCCTGCTCAGGTTGACCAGCTCACCGGGGAGCAGACGTGGCATGGCGGACCAGCCAGCGGACGACGGCGGTGACCCACCCGTGGTCGCGCGGTCCTTCCTGGTCCGGGCGCTGCTGGAGGACGGCCCGTGGCGGTGGCACGGCTTCGTCACCGACGTGGAGACCGGCGCGCGGCGCGAGTGGCGCCGCCCCGGTGACGTCGCCCGCTTCGTCGACCGCCAGCTCGCCGCCGTCGGCGCGGGCCTCGTCGGCACCGCACCCGCGCTCCCGCGCTTCCTCCTCGGCCCGCCCGACATCGTCGGCCCGCGGGGCCTTCCCGGCCCCCACGACCTTTCCGCTCCGCCGTTCTTCGCCGGGTTGACCATGGCCTCGCCCACGCTCACCGACGTCGTCACGGACATGCTCGCCGTGCTGGCCGCCCGGCTGCCCGCGACCCCGCCGGCCGTCCCGGACGCCAACGTCACCCTCGAACAGGTCACCGAGAAGACGGTCGGCCTGGGCGAGCACATCGGGACGCAGCAGAGCGGGGCGATGGGGGAGTCGACGCTGCGGGGCGGCCGGCTGGACGCCCGCGTGCGGTTCCAGCTCTGGGCCCCCAGCCCGGGGGACGTCGACGCCGCCATGCTCAGCCTGCACGAGACGCTGCTGGACGACTCCCAGGCGCTCTACACCGCCGGATTCCTGAAGTTCTCCGCCGCCGACACCACTCTCGCCGAGCCCGTCACCACCATCCCCGCCTGGCGCAAGACCAGCAGCTACGCCGTGCTCTACGAGTACCGCTACACCGCCGACGACGACGCGGCCGGCCTCATCGCCCGCATCCCGGTCACCACCGACCACGGTGACGAGTCGGCCCCCACGACCGAGACGCAGACCCTCACCGATGCCCTGGTGCGCTGGGACGAGGAGGGGGCCGGGCCGCTCGTGGTGCGCGGGCCCCGCACCGTCTCCCACGTCAGCGCGCTCGCCTGGGTGCCGGGCCCCGCCCTGGGCGGCACCGTCACGTTCCACCGCGCGGGCGCGGCCGGGGCACCCACCGTGTTCCCCGACCTCGACACGTTCCTCGCCGCCACCACCGGCGCGGAACCCACCCACACCGACGCCGAGGTGACGCTCGCTCCCGCGGCCGCCCTCGCGGCGCTCGGCCCCCCGGTACCCGGCCCGAGCCTGGGTGACTGGGACACGGACGGCACCGTCGACGCCTACACCGGCACCGACCGCCGCCTCGACGCACCGATCGTGCTCGCCTCGGCGGCCGACCGGTTCGAGATCCGCTACACCCCACCGGCGGGCCCCGTCCCGGGACTCGACCAGACCGCCGTCGTCTACCTGAGGGTCGGCCGGCCGTGAGAGCGGCGGGCGCCCGGTGGTGCGAGGAGTCGGAGGAGAGGAAGTCATGACCGAACTAGTCCTGCCCGGCGTCTTCATCGAGGTGCGCCCCGAGGGCCTCATCGTGCCCGGCGCCATCACGGTCGGGAACCTGGGGGTGGTCGGCACCGCGGCCAAGGGCCCGGTCGGCGTCCCCCGGCTGCTCGGCAGCTACAGCGACGCACTCGCCACGTTCGGCGCCTACGACCCCTGGGTCGACGGCGCCTCCGGCGAGCTCACGCTGACCCGCGCACTGGAACAGGCGTTCCGGTTCGGCGCGACCACCGTGTGGGCCGTGCGGGTGGCCGCCGCGGCCGTCGCCACCGCGGGCCTCGACCTGGCCTCGGCCGGCGGCCCGAACGTCCACGTCGCCGCCCGCTGGCCGGGCACCTGGGCCAACGGCCTCACGGTCGAGGTCTCGACGGCCGACGCCAACGCCCTGGTGCGCGAGGAGGTCGTGGCCGGCGCGCCCCCCGTGCTCGCGCACCTCCCCGTCATCCCGTCCGCCGTCAACCGCGTCGTGGTGCGCCCCGGCGGCGGTGGTGCCGACACCGTCGTGCCCATCGTGTACGACGCCGCACCGAGCCCCACCCAGGTGGGCGTCACCACCGCGAGCGGTGCCCTGACGTTCGGCACCGCGCCCGCCGTCGGTGACACCGTGCTCGCCACCTACATGGTGGACCGGTCGGCGGCCGTGAAGGTCACCGTCAAGCTGGGTGTGGCCGTCGAGGAGGAGTTCGACGTGGTCTCCGGCGACGACCTCGTCGCCGACCTCGAGGCCGACTCCACCCTGGTCCGGGCCACCCCGCTCGCGAACGCGGCCGAGGTGCCCGACGCCCTGGTCCCGACCCCGTTGGGCGGCGGGGCGAACGGTGCGGACGACCCCACCGGCGCCCTGCACGCGGGTGGGCTCGACGCACTGCTCGGCGTCGACGCGCACATCGTGGTCGCCGCCGGTCAGGACTCCACCCGGGTCGGCGACGACCTCGCCGCCCACTGCGCCGTCGCATCGAACAACGACAACAAGCGAGAGCGGGTCGCCGTCGTCGGCACCGCCCTGGAGCCCGATCGCGCCGACTTCGTCCAGGACGCCTCCGCGCACTCGCTCAACAGCGACCGGGTGGTCCTGGTGGGCCCGGGGTTCGTCACCGACGACCGCGCGGTCAGTCCACCGCCGAAGGTCACCCTGCCGGGCGCCTACACGGCGGCCGCCGTCGCGGGCCTGCTCTCGGCCCAGGCGCCGCACATCTCCCTGACGAACAAGGTGCTCGCGGTGGAGGCGCTCGAGCACGACCTCTCCAGCGCCGAGCTCAAGCAGCTCGTGCTCAGCCGGGTCCTCGCCGTGGAGAAGCGGCAGGGGTTCCGCCTGGTGCGGGGCATCACCACCTCGACGAACACCGCATGGCGGCAGATCACCACGCGGCGCATCGTCGACTACGCCAAGTACGGGGTGCGCAGCTCCGCCACGCCGTACATCGGCCTCCTCAACAACGAGCGTGTGCGCGGTGCCCTGCGCGCGACGATCAACAACTTCCTGAACGGGATGGTCCTCGACGAGCTCCTGGCCCCGCAGAACGGCTACCGGCTCGACGTCCACGCCACCCGGGACGACGAGATCCGTGGCATCGCCCGCGTCGACATCTTCCTGCGGCCCACGTTCAGCATCGACTTCATCCAGGTCACGATGTTCCTCGAGTAAGGACTCCTGATGGCACTGACAGAGGTATTCACCGGAAAGCACGGGACGCTGACCCTGGCCAGCGAGGACACGCCCGAGGGCGCCGATGCGAAGAGCGTCGTGGACACGTTCGCGATCCAGACCGTCGGTCGCCTCACGGACGTCACCGTCACCGTGGACACGGCGCTGAAGGAGTTCTACGAGGTCGGCCGGCGCCACCCCGTCTCGCTGAGCCCGGGGGACATCCGGATCGCGGGGACCGTGGGCCGGGCGTACGTCAACGGCGCCCTGCTCATGCTCCTGATGGGCCGCGGGTCCGCCCCGACGGCGGTCGCCGAGCCCTACGTCCAGCCCGCCTTCTCGATCACGCTCGTGCTCGCGGACCCGGCGCGGCCCACGAGCTCCCTGACGCTGGAGATCTCCGGCGTGAAGTTCGAGAACTGGCGCTACACCCTGCCCGAGGACGACTTCGTGGTGGAGAACCTGCGCTTCCGCGCGCTGACGATCCGCGTCCTGGACCGTGAGGGCGGGGCCGACGGCGGTGGCGGCGAGGCCACCCCGACCGACGTCGCCTTCGCCTGACCGGGGCCCGACATGACGCTGACCGCGGAGGACCTGCTGGCCGGCAGCGCGTTGACCCACGAGGTCGCGCTGCCGCCGGGGGGCCCGGCCGGGACCCTGACGATCCGGCCGCTCACCGTCCGGGACGTCCAGCTCGTCGCGCACGCGGCGAAGGACGACCGGGAGCTCGCGGCCGGGCTGATGATCGCGCGCGCCGTCGTCGAGCCCCCGCTCACGCCGGAGCAGGCGGGCCGGCTCCCCGCGGGGCTCGCCCGGTTCCTGGTCGACACGATCAACGAGCTCAGCGGCATCGAGACCCCGCGGGACCGCCTGGCCGAGCTCGTCCAGGCGCCGCTGGCGAAGGCGTGCTTCGTGCTCGCCGACGAGTTCGGCTGGACGGCCGAGGACGTCGCCGGCATGACCATCGGGCAGATCCTCATGTACCTGGAGATGTCCGGGCGTGCCGCGGAGGTCGCATGAGCACCGACCGCCCCGCCGACCCTCGGCCCGTGCCGCGGGTCGGGCCGTCGGCGCTCACCGCCGGGGCGCCACCACTGGCTGCCGCCGGAGCGCCGCGGGCCTGGTGCCGGGCCACCGTGCGGGCCACCCGGGCGGTGCCCGAGCTCGACGCCCACCTGCACGCCGTGTGCGCCCCACCGCCCGAGCCGCCCACGGTGCTGCCCGGCCCACTGCTCGGCCGCAGCCTGCGGGAGTGCCTCGACGGCGCCCTCGCCGGCCGCGAGGACGGCGCGGGTGCGGCGACCGGCGACCCGGGGGGCCACCGGACCGACGAGTACGCCCGACGCGGCTCGACACCCGGGCGACCCGACCCGGCGTCGCGGCCGGGCACCCCGCGACACCCCCGCACCGCACCCGACCCGGCCCGGCCCGAGCCCGGGCGACCGGGCGGGCGCGCACCGCACGCCCCGGCACCGCACGGGCCCCGCGAGCCGGCGGCAGACGGGGGGAGGGGCACGCCGTCCGGCGCGGGCGGGAGACGACGGCCGCCACCCCTGCCGGACGACGGCTGCCCGCCGATCGCCCGCCTGCGCGAGCTGGCCGGCGCCGACCCGGCGGACGCGGCCCGGCGCACGGTGCGCCGGGTGCATCGGCACGGCACCTCGACCGCGGCGATGACCGGTCAGGAGGCGGCGGCGGAGGAGTTCCTGCGCGGTGCCACCGACCGGGTGGCGCGACGGCTCGGCGCCACCGGACCGACCGACCTCGACCGGGTCCCGGTGCGGACCCCGGCCCCCGCGGGCGCCGACGCCCTGCTGCGCCGCGCCCTGACCCACCCGGCCGCCCGCGGCGGCGCGGACCACGGCGGCACGGACCACGGCGGCACGGACGACGGCGCCGGGTCGGGAGGGAACGAGGCGGAGGGCGCGGGACGGCGCGGGACCGGCCCGGCTGGGGGAAGCGGCCGGTCGGGCGGGACCGCGGGCACCGGCGCGGCCGGCATGACGGCCACCGGCCGCGCGCGTCGGGGCGACCGCGGGACCGACCTTCGCAGCGACCGTGGAGACGACCACCGGGTGACCGAGGTGCGCGACCACCCCGCTCCCGACCGCCGGAGCCGGCCGACGCCCGACCGGTCCGGGCACCTGCCACGGACGTCGGGCGGGCTCGGCCCGCACCCCGCCCGCACCGCCCCGCCCACCGACGACGACGGCACCGGTCGCCTCAGCCGGTTCGCCGAGCAGCCGCCCCGCCCCGCCCGCCTGGTCGACCTCGCCGGCGAGACCGGCGCCGTCGGGCGCGAGGAACCACCCCGCTCACCCCTGGGCGCCGACCTCCGCACGGCCGCGGACAGCTCCGCCGCCGGCGGCATCGGCGGCGCCGTGCCCGCGACCTCCGCCCCCGAGCTGGAGCGACTGCTCGATCGCGTGCTGACCGACGCCGCCCGCCGCCACGGGATCGAGGTGTGACATGCGCCCGATGCTCGCCGGCGCCGAACTGCCGCAGGTGCAGGACCTGGAGACCGACGACCTGCGCGCCGTCGCCGAGCACAAGGCCCCCGGCAAGGACGGCTCCATGCTGCAGAACCTCGGACGTGCCCCCACCGGGGTGACCGTGCGCGGGGTCGCCTCCGACCCGGCGGCGCTCGACGTCGTCGACCGACTCAAGGCGGACCTGCGCACCGGGCAGCCGGTCGCGTTCGTCGCCGACATCACCGACGGCACCGGCATCGAGCAGGTCCTGGTGGACGACCTCCAGGTGCGCCAGCTCGCCGGCCGGCCCGACGCCTACGCCTACGTCCTGACCCTGCGCGAGTACGTCGAGCCCGTGGAGCCCGCCGACACCGCCGCGCTCGAGGTCGACATCCTCGGCGAGGCCGGCGACCTGCTCGGCGACGTCCTCGACGGGCTCGACATCGCCCTGCCGTTCTCCACCGGGCTGGACGCCTTCGTCGCGCCCCTGACCGGCCTGCTCGAACGGCTGCGGACCTTCCGGGAGGCCATCGGGGGCTGAGAGCCGCCACCGGCGCCACCCGGCGCCGGACCACCACGACAAGGGAGCGCATCATGGCCGAACCGAACCTCTTCGAGGAGCTCAAGGCGGTCCTCGCGGACTTCAAGGCATTCCTCGACGACAACGTCGCGACGATCAAGCCCGCGATCCAGGCGATCGCCTCGTTGGTCCCGCAGGTCAACGAGCTCATCGACCTGCTCGTCGACCTCCTCACCAAGCTCAAGACCGAGCTGAAGAACCTCGACGTCGGGGCGATCCCGGGCCTCGGGGAGGTCGCCGAGTTCACCGGGAAGATCCCGGCCTTCCTCGACGCCGCGAAGAAGATCCTGCCCGACGAGGCGGCGAGTATCGACTCCATCGCCGACGTCGCCTCCGTGGTCACCGGGCTGCCGTCCGTCGAGGCCGTCAAGGCCGAGCTGCTCAGCCTCATCGACGCGATCACCGCCCACCTGAACTCGCTCAAGGCCTGACCGGGGTCGCACCGACGCGCACGGGAGGAGGTGACACCGTGGTCAGACCGATGCTGGGCGACCTCGAGCTCGAACAGGTCCAGGTCGTCCAGACCGATGAGGACCAGTCCGTCGTGCGCCACCGGGTGCCCGCGCTCGAGGGCGACTTCCTCCAGGACCTGGGCCGGCGCGGTGCCCGTCTCGTCCTCACCGGGGTGCTCACCGCGCCCGAGGTCAAGGAACACCTGGCGGAGCTGCGGACGCGCTTCCACGCCGGCGACCCCGTCGCGTTCGTCTCCGACATCAGCTCCGCCACCGCCGTCGACCAGGTCCTCATCGAGCGGATGGACGTGCGCGAGCTCGCCGGGCGCCCCGCCGCGTTCGAGTACCACCTCACCCTGCGCGAGCTCACCGAGGCGACCCTGGTGGGCAGCACGGAGATCGTGATCCCCCCACCCCCACCGCCCCCGGTGACCGAGGGGCGCCTCTCCGTCACCGTCGTCGTCGAGGGCGACCCGGCCTTCGACATGGACCGGGTCCGCGTGAGCGTCCGCGGCACCGAGGAGAAGACCGGCACCCCGCTCGACCGGGTGCTGACCACCCGCATCCGGCCCGACACCTGGTTCGAGGACCCGTTCCCGGCCGGGCGGTACACCGCCGAGGCACTCGTCGACGACGACCGCACCCCCACCGGGCAGCACGAGGTCCTCACCGGCTCCGCGGAGGTGCGCGTGGTGGAGGGGGCGACGGCGTCGGCCACCATCGTGCTGCGGCGCGGGGCGAGGATCGGCACCGTCTTCGTCATCACGTTCCACTTCGACAAGGCCTTCGTCGAACCGTGCGAACGGGGTGTCCTCGCGCAGGTGATCGGCTACTCCGCCGCGCACCCCGACGAGCGGCTGCTCGTCGTCGGGCACACCGACCGCACCGGCGGCGACGACTACAACCAGGCCCTGTCCGAGCGTCGCGCCCGCGCCACCTTCGCCATGATGACCTTCGGCACCAGCGCCGCGGCCGCCGACGCCGCCGTCGCGGAGTGGGACGAGCAGCGCCGCACCCGCCCGTTCGGGACGATCACCACCGTCAAGGACACCTGGGGCACCCGCGAGTACCAGTTCATGCTGCAGGACCTGGGCCGCTACCTCGGCAACGTCGACCCCGACCCCGCGCACACCGACGACGACCCGGCGCTCACCGACGCCGCCGTCCGCCAGTTCCAGACCGACCACGGCCTCGTGCCCGACGGCGTCGTCGGCGACGCCACGTGGCCCGTCCTGATCCGCGAGTATCTCGCCCACGACGCCCTCAGCCTCGACACCGCGCGCCTGATACCCGACGCCGCCGACGGGTGCGACGCCGGACCGCTGCGATGGATCGGCTGTGGCGAGCAGGACCCGGTGGACCGCAGGCCGACCGCGTGGCGGCCCAACCGGCGCACCGAGCTCATGTTCGTCAAGGAGTCGGTCATGCCCGCCCAGGTGCCCAAGCCGATCACCCTCGACCAGGTGCCCGACGGCGCCGGCGGCGGCGACTGGTGCCTCGACGACGGCACGGCCACCGCCGTGCACGACTTCGTCGTGCCGTGGCCCGAGTCGTGCCCCACCCCGCCGCAGCCGCGCTGGTGCCGCACCCCCGTCGAGCCCGAGACCCACGAGGTGGTCGGCCGCATCACCTTCTCCGACGGCACCCCCTTCGCGAACCGGCCCTACGTACTCATGGCCGCCGACGGGGAGTACCTCGGTGGCGAGGTACCGGCGACCACGCCACCCACGCACGCCGGGGTCCCGATCCGCCGGAAGACCGCTGCCGACGGCGGCTTCACCTTCCCGGGACCGACGCCGCACAAGGGGCCCGGCACCTATGTGGCGTTCGTCGACGGACCGTTCCTCCTGCGCACCGCCGCCCAGACCCTCACCGACGTGCGCGGCAACGCCACGTGCTTCCGCTACGACGGCGTCCCGGTGCACCTTCTCGTCGTCGACAAGGCGGTGGCGACGGTGGTGCCGACGATCACCGGGCCCGACGTCGTCATCGTGCGCAAGCCGCACACCAACCCCGCCCGCCGCCCCGTCGTGCTGCGCACGCCGGCGTTCAGCGGGAGCGGGCTGCTCGAGCGCTCGCACGACTCCGTCGCGTTCTTCGACGCAGTCGCCGGGGGCACCGAGATCCGCTTCGACGGCGCCGACAACGTCTTCACCGCCGCCCGGCTCGCCGCCGGGGTCACGCTCTTCACCGAGGGGCGGACCGCCGGCGCCGCCGTCGGCGACGTCGTCCTCACCCTGACCCTCACCGTGGGGGGGACGCCGGGCCTCGTGGCTCGCCACCCCATGACGTCCGTCGAACTGTTCCTCGACCTGCACGCCAGCCGCACGGCTGGCGGCACGGACCCGGCGGCGCTGTCCGAGGCGGCGAAGATCGACCCGGGCCGGTTCGTCCAGGTCCAGGATGCCGGCAACCACGCCGGCCGGGCCATGCTCACCGTGCGGCAGGCGCAGCCGGCAGCCTTCGCCGGCACGCTCACCCTGACCCCCCTCGACGCTCGCACCCGCCTCTTCGCCGCCGCGGACGAGGTCGCCGGCGCCGGGCAGGCGGTGGTCCCCACCCCCGTGCTGCTGCCGAACGCGGGCGTGCCCGTGGCGGGTACCCGGTTCTGGGTCGAGGGCGCCGCCGTCAGCGGCGGCCTGCGGGACGCCGTGCTCCAGCTCGGCGTCGACGCCCTCGAGCCCGACGGCGACCGGGCCCAGGTCACCGTCGTCGAGCTGAGCAACCTCTCGATGACGATCCCGGGCACCGCCGCGCACACCGCCCGCCTGGGCAACTCCCCGGTGCCGCCGCACGTCGTCCCCGGCACCGCCGTGCCGGTCCCCGCGAACTTCGCCGAGAACCCCACCGTGAACCCGCCCGTCCCGCTCCTGGAGAACTCGGTGCGCCCCGCCGCGCCCATCACGCTCACCGTGGCGGTGCGGCCCGCCGGGACACCGGTGCTGTGGAGCGTCCAGCGGGCAGCCGGCATCCCGGCCGTCGACGGCGGCGACGACGCGCAGGCCATCGTCGACCTCCACGGTGCCGGCACCGTCCCCACCCTCGTGCAGGACGCCGGCA
>NZ_JBTSDU010000023.1:16327-29502 GCF_054605595.1 Georgenia sp.
CCTCACCGACAACGTGGGCACCTTCCACGTACGCCCGTTCGTCGACGGCGACGGGGACGGCACGTATCAGCACCGCGTCGACCGCGAGCCCTCGATCGTGCGCACCGTCCTCCTGGGGCGGGTCACGTTCGTCCTCGACAGCAGCGTGGAGCCGCCCGGCACCTTCGCCCACCGCGGCGACGGCGCCGGCGGGATCATCATCGAGACCGGCAACCCCGCCTTCGACATCACCCGGCCGGCGACGGCGGCGGTCCACTTCCTCGTCCAGGCCGACCTCGTCACCGGCGGGGCGAACGGACGGCGCGCCGCCGGGCAGTACCACGCCGGGTGGATCAACAACGAGACCGCCCCGGAGGGCATCCGCGGCACGTTCGTCGACGACACCGGTGGCGCACCCGTGGTCCACACCGACGCCTCCGTCGTCGCGTCCAACGGGGCGGCGGCCACCGGGGTCCAGAACGGGGGACCGGCATTCCTGCCCGGGGACCCGGCCCCGACCCTCATCGTCCCGCCCACGCTGGACTCCGGCTTCGGTGCCGGTCTCGTCGGCATCGGCGGCGAGACCGCCACGTTCGGCGTCGGCGGGATCCGGGCCCGCACCCCCCGGGCCGTGGGGGAGCGGTGGATCGTCGAGGACATCGACAGCCCCGGCGACTCCGAGCCCGGCACCCACCCGGCCGACCCGGCGGCCACGCTGCGCCGCTTCGCGTGGGGGTTGGACTTCGTGGCCACCGTGGGCATCTGGACGAACATCACCGGTGTCATCGCCGCCACCGGCGACCCCGCCGACCGCGTCTACACGGCACTGATCCAGAAACGCTGGACCCAGCGGGGAGAGTGGACCATCGACCCGGCCACCGGCGCGGTCACCGTCGCCGTCCCGCCCGTCTCGACGATCACCGGCACGACGATCACCTCGCCCGCCGTGGCGATCGGGGACACCACCATAGAGGTGCGCTTCCCCGCCGTGCTCGACAACCTGGCCAGGGACTCCCGCGCATGAGCACCTACGCCGTCACCTCCGAGGTCCTGGACAACGCCACGATCGTCCAGGTCGTGGTCGAGGACACCGACTGGGGGCCCTGGACGCCCGCGACGCCGGGGATCGAGCAACGCTCCGGCACGGTGACGGTGCGCCTGGCGGACGTGCTCCGCGGCGCCCTCGCCGAGGCCCCCGGGGACGTCCTCGGCGTGCCCGTGGCCCAGCGCCGCCACACGGGGCGTCGGCCGGTCGGCGGCCTGGGCCCGTGGGCGGCCGCCCCCACCGACCCCCGCGCCGCCCGCGTCGCGTTCGCCGCCGCCGCCGCCACCCTCGCCGCTGCCCTGGACGAGGCACACTGCCGCCGGATCGTCCTGGCGGGGGCGGTCCTCGCCGACCTGCGTCGCGCCACGGGGTTGCTGGGGACGGCCGCGACGGCGGAGGTGCTGCTCGCCGCCGCCGAGGGGCACCGCGGCGAGGCCGGCGCCCTCTTCGCCACGTTCGTCTGGGTGGCGGCCCGCGAGGCGTTGCGCGACTCCCTCGACCGGTTCGACCGCCTCATGGCCGTCGCGGAGGACCCCGGCACCCGCGTCGAGGCCCAGGAGACCTACCTCGTCGCAGCGCACGAGGACATGACGTTCACCGGGACGTTCTCGGCCGCCCACCGCGCCCGCCTGGCCCGGGCGATGCTCCGCAGCGCGCTCGACCCCCGGCTCGGCACCCGCCGCCGCCACCTGCTCAGCGTGTACCTGCCCACCCTCGTCGGGCTCGAGGCCGAGCAGACCCTGCCGGTCGCCGACGTCCTCGGTGACGACCCCGGGCTGCGCGAGCAGGTCCGCGCCGAGCTCGACGACCCCCGCGACCCGACCACGACGAGCCCCGCGCTGCGCGCGTGGCTGAGGGAGGGCTGAGCCGTGCTGCGCCCCGCCTACCGGGTGCGGATCGGCGACCACGTCGTCGACACCACCGCCGAGCCCCGGGCGAGCACGATCGTGGAGATCGTCGTCCGCCTCGACCTGGCCACCCCGGCCGACGAGGTGACGATCGTCCAGGGGCAGGTGGGTGGGCTGCGTGCCACCCCGGGGGACGAGCTGTCCGTGGACCTCGGCTACGCCGACGACGAGACCGGCCCGGTCCGGGTGCTCACCGGCACCGTCGTCGCCGTCGAGCCCGACCTGCGCACCGTGCGGGTCGTGGGCCACTCCCGCGCGGACGCCCTGCTGCGCACCCGGGTGGACCGCACCTTCGAGGACACCACGTCCGGGGACGTCGTGCGGGCGCTGGCCGCCGAGGCCCGCGTGGCCGTCGCCCGCGCCGAGGACGGCCCCGCGATCGAGGCGTACGTCGTCGACGGCCGGCGCGACGCCGCCCGCCACGTCCGCGACCTCGCCGCGCTCGCCGGCTTCGACACCTATCTCACCCCGGACGGCGAGCTCGTCTTCGAGGCGCTGTCCGGGAGCCGCACCGTGCACGTCCTCACCTACGGCGAGCACGTCCTCGAGGCCGGCCTCGCCCGGGCCCGGCCCGCCGCCGGCACCGTCCGGGCGTTCGGGGAGAGCCCCGGCGCCTCCCGCGGGGACGAGTCCTGGGCGTGGCTCACCAAGGAGTTCACCGCCGCCGTCGCCGGCACCGGGGCCCCCACCCGGGTGATCGAGCGCGGCGCCCTGCGGACCGCCGCCGCCGCTTCCACCGCGGCCACGGCGCTCGCCGACGCCCTGGCCGCGGCCGCACGCACCGGCCGGGTGCTCATCCAGGGCCGCCCCCAGGTGGCGCTGGGGGACCTGGTACGGCTCGAGGACTTCCCCGACCGCGCCGACGTCGCCGACCTCGACGGCAACTACCAGGTCACCGGCGTCGTGCACCGCCTCGACAAGACCGCCGGGTTCACCACCGACGTCACCTTCCGCAGCCTCGTCGGGGCTGCCGCGACCGCGGCCGGCGGCGCGGCCGGCCTCCCGGGAGGCACGCCATGAGCACCATCGTCGACACGATCGCCGCCATCGTCCGGCACGAGCTCGCCGCCGTGCGCACCACCGAGCTCGGCGTCGTCGAGGACGTCCACCCGCACACCGCGGCCGACGACGACGCCAACTACGGCGTCGACGTCACCCTGAAGAACTCCGGCCTCGCGTTGCGGCGGGTGCCGGTGGGCACCGGGCACATCGGCACCGTCGGCATCCCCAACGTCGGCGACCTCGTGCTCGTCGCGTTCGAGGGCGGCGACGTCAACGCCCCCATCGTCATCGCCCGCCTCTACGACGACGTCGACCGGCCACCCACCTCGACCACGGACGAGATCGTGCTGCGCCTGCCGCTCGCCGCCGCCGACGAGAAGAGCGTCCTCGCCGCCCTGCGCAACCACCAGGACGCGGACCCGCCGCGCGAGCTGATCATCGAGATGCCGCCCAAGATCACCGTGCGCATCGTCGACGGCACGGTCACCGCCACCGCCGGGCAGACCGAGCTGCGCCTGGACCAGTCCGGCGCGAGCGGCGGCACCGTCGAGGTCAAGGCCGGTCGCACCACCGTGACCATGGACCAGGACGGCGACGTCACCCTCAGCTCCGCCGGTTCCGTCACCCTCGACGCCGCCACCGACCTGACCCTGCACGCCGGCACCTCCATCACGCTCGACGCCGGTACGTCGCTCACCGCCAAGGCCGGCACCACCGCCACCGTCAAGGGGCTCCAGGCCGCCCTCGAGGGCAGCGCGGCCGCCACCGTCCAGGGCGCCTCGATCAGCGTCAAGGGCCTGACCCAGTTCACCCCGTGACCACCAGCCGGGCCGCCCCCGCGGCGGCCCATGAGGAGAGGAGGAGACGTGCCGGGACCACCGGTCAGCATCGGCGCGAGCGTCCTGGTGACGCCCGGCGCCGCGGGTGCGCCCGACAGCGGGACGATCATCGCCGTCCTGCCCCCGGTGGTGCTCGCGGGCGGGCTGCCCGTGGCGACGTCGGGGTCGATCTGCCTCATGGTCAACTCCCTCACCGGCGTGCCCTACCCGCTGGTCATCGGGCCGGTCGGGTCGAGCGCCGGGGTCCGGGTGGCGGGCCGCGGCCTGGTGCGGGTGGGGGACCGGATCCCTTCCCCGCCCGGCGTGCTCCTCGTCATCGGCCCGCCGTCCGCGGGGTTCGTCACCGACGGGTGGCCGCCATGACACCCACCGACCCCAGGAGGTCCCGATGAGCACCCCCGCCCCCGAACGCTCGGCGCTGCCCGGCACCGACCTGCGCCTGCTCGGGAACCTGCGCACCGCCGAGCAGCGCGAGCGCGGCGCCGACCTGCTCACCGGCCCCCGCCCCCAGCTCCTCGTCCCCGGCGAACCGGACCCCGGCCACGACCTCGTCCCCGTCACCGGCTTCGAGAACCTTCAGCAGGCCCTGCTGCTGCGCTTCCTCACCGAGGTCGGCGAGCTCGCCCACCTCGGCCACCCCACCTACGGCAGCCGCCTGCACGAGCTCGTCGGCGAGCCGAACACCCCCACCACCCGCAACCGGGCCAAGCACTACGCCCTCCAGGCCCTCGCCGAGGAGCCGCGCGTCGCCACGGTGCGCGCCGTCACCGTGACCACCGACCCGGCCGACCCCACCCGCATCGACGTGCGGGCCGCCGTCGTCGCCATCGACCGGGTGACCGAGCTCAACCTCGTGTTCCCGATCCCGCTCGCCGGAGGTCTGCCGTGAACCCGGACACCGCGTCCCTCATCCACCGCCCCTACGGTGACCTGGTCGGGGACATCCTCACCTCCGTCATCGGTGGCGTCGTCAACGAGCCCATCCGGTTCGACCGCAAGATCGGCACCTACCCCCTCGCCGAACCCGCCGCCGCGATCCGCTCCATCACCGGCACCGCCGACGGCGCCCCCCGCACGTTCCTCCTCGCCATCGACTTCGAGTTCACCGGCCCCGCGACGAACTCCGTCGCCTGGCTCGACGACGGCACCTCGCCCGACGACGACACGACCTTCGCGGTCGACTACTCCCGCGTCGAGTCCCGCTCACCGCTGTCCGACATCAACGTCGGCTCCGTCACCCGCACCCTCACCGAGGCCGTCGGCCGCGAGATCGCGGTCGTCTACGAGCAGATCGACCTCGCCTACCTCTCCGCCTTCGTCGACACCGCCACCGGCACCTCGCTGGACCACGTCGTCGCCATCCTCGACGTGACCCGCAAGACGGCGGAGTTCGCCCAGGGGCTCGTGACCTTCTTCCGGGCCGGCGGCGTGGACGGCAACATCACCATCCCGGCCGGCACCCGGCTCACCACCGCGGCGGGCGACGTCGTCTTCGCCACCACCCAGCCGCGCACCCTGCAGCGCGGGCAGGTCCGCATCGACGCGCAGGTGCGCGCGGGCGTCGGCTTCCCCGGCGAGATCGGCCTGGTCGACGCCGGCGCCATCTCCCAGATGTCCCAGCCCGTCGCCGGCATCGAGCACGTCAGCAACCTCGACCCCACCATCCGCGCCGCCGCCGACGAGACCGACGAGGAGCTCCGCGCCCGCGCCAAGGCCGCCCTGCGCGCCCTCGGCAAGGCCACCCTCGCCGCCCTGGACCGCGTCATCCGCGAGGGCCGCGGCACCCCCGTCGAGTTCTTCGACCCGAACTCGCCCCTGCCCACCCGGTCCGAGCCCGGCACCGTGACCGTCGTCGTGGACGCCGAGCCCGAACGGCTGCCCGGCCTGGTCGACTCCGTGCACGAGACGCGTGCCGCCGGGGTCCTCGCCACCCTGGTGGCCCGGTACGTGTTCCTCACCCCACGCGTCCGGGCCGTCATCACCCCGGGCCTGTCCGCCCCCGGGCAGGAGCAGGTGCGCGCCGACGTCGTCGCCGCGCTCCAGGCCTACGTCGACGGCCTCACCCAGGGCGACCCGGCCGACGGCACCGCGATGCTCGCGGCCATCGGCGCCGTCGAGGACGTCACGGCCGCGGTGATCGTCGACGTCGTCGTCACCCGGGCCGACCTCGCCGGCCCCGACGGGAGCGGGGGGCTGCTCGACGCCCTCGTCCAGGCCGTCACCCTCGCCCCGGGGCAGGACGCGGCGACCCTGCGCGCGGCGCTCACCGGGGCGCTGGACGCAGCCGGGTCCCAGGCCCCCTCGGGCGGGCGACTCCCCGACCGCTCCCTGCTGGTCTCCACCGTGAGCGGGTCGGGCGGTCGGGGCGCCACCGACGAGGAGATCGAGGCCGGCACGTTCCGGGTGGCCGCGACCGTGGCCGGCGAGGACTGGTGGATCGCGCTCGACATGGTGCCGGGCGACGTCGCGACGGAGGACGGCAGTGCCTAAGGCCGACCGCATCCTGGCGAACCTGCCGCCGACGTTCCGGCTGCGGGGCGACCCCTCCGCGCTGCGCGTCGTCGTCGACGCCTACGGCGGGGAGCTGCAGAGCGCCGAGAACTCCCTCATCGCCGTCATGCGCGCGCACTGGGTCCCCTTCGCCGACGCCGGGGAGCCGGCGATCACCGACCTCGCCCTCTTCGCCGCCCTCTACGGGCTCGCGCCCCGCCCGGACGAGAGCGTGGCGGAGTTCCGCGAGCACCTGCTCCGCTTCGTCCGCACCCACCTCGAGGGCACCGTCACCGTCCGCGGCATCGTGCGGATCACCGCCGAGGCCCTCGGCCTGCACATCGAGGACGAGGCGCTGGAGACGTGGTGGGAGCGGGCCGACCCGGTGGTGGTCACCGAGCAGCCCCGCGGCGCCGACGCGGGGACCCTGGTGCTGGGCACCGCCGCCGCCGCGGTCGCCGGGCGCGACGCCGCCCCCGGTACCCTGCGCGGGCTCGTCGATCTCGGCCCCGCCGTCGACCTCACCGGCCCGCACACGCTGTGGGTCGCCCGCGACGACGGCGGCGCCGTGCCCGTGGACCTGACCACCGGTGTCGCGGACCCGGCCACCGCCACCCCGGCCGCGATCGTCGCCGCGATCGACGCCGAGCTCACCCCCGGCTCCGCCCGCATCGAGGAGGGCCGTCTCGTCCTCGTCTCGGCCACCACCGGGCCCGGTTCCGCCGTCGCCGTCGAGGACGGTCCCGACGACGCCGCCGACCTCGTGCTCGGCCTGCGCCCGCGCACCTACACCGGTCAGGACGCCACCCACGCCCGGATCGTCGGCACCGCGGACCTGTCCACCCCGCTCGACCTGCGCGCGGAGCGGTACCTGCGCCTCGCCGTCGACGACGAGCACCTCGCCGAGGTCGACTGCGCCGCCGCCGCGGCGGACCCGGCCGCCGTCGACGTCGCCGAGGTCACCGAGGCGATCAACGCCGCCCTCGGCGAGAGCGTCGCCACCGACGACGGCCGGTTCCTCACCCTGACCGCACCGACCCTCGGCGACGCCGGCTCCATCGTGCTGCTCGCGGCGGCAGCGCAGGACGCCGCCCGTCGCCTGCTCGGGAACCCGCCCCCGTTCGCCGTGGGCTCTGCCCCGCGCCCGGCCCGCCTCGTCTCCGACCGTGCCATCGGCCGCGGGGTCGACCTGTCCGAGCACTCGGCGCTGCGCCTGGCGCTCGACGACGAGCCGGCTCTCACCCTCGACGTCGCCGGCCTCGACCCCGCCGCGACCACCCCGGCGGAGATCGTCGCCGCCGTCAACGAGGGCCTCGGCGCCGAGGCCGCGTCCCACGACGGCGACCGCATCACCCTCGTCTCCCCGACCGACGGCGCCGGGGGCGTGCTGCAGGTCGCCGAGGTCACCGGCGACGCCGCCCCGGAGGTCCTCGGCCTGGCCCCCCGCTCCGCCCGCGGCACCGCCCCCGTCACCGCGAGCCTGACCGGCACGGCGGACCTCTCCGCCGGGGTCAACCTCTCCTCGCGGTATCTCCTCCGGCTGCGGGCCGACGGCGGCCGGCTCGTCACCGTGGACCTGCGCACCGGCGTCGCCGACCGCACCGCCGCGCAGGTCGGTGAGCTCGCCGCCGCCATCAACACCGCCCTCGGCGCCGACCCCGCGGATCCCGTCGCCACCGACGACGGGTCCCACCTCATCCTCGTCTCCACCCGTCCCGGCGCGGCCGGGTCCCTCGCCGTCGAACCGCTCGTGGTGACCCGACGGCGCCGGTTCGTCACCCGGGCCCGGGTCACCGACGACGCCGCCACCACCGTGCTCGGGTTCACGGCCCGCCGGGCCGTCGGCACCCCGGCGACCGCCGCGCGGCTGGCCGGCACCACCAACCTCACCGGTGGTGCGGACCTCGACGTCGACCGGTACCTGCGCGTGCGGGTGGGGGACCGGGCCGGCGTCGACGTCGACTGTGCCGGGCCCCGCCCCCGCGCCACCACCGCGGCCGAGGTGGTCGCCCGGCTCGTGGTGGTCCCCGGCCTGGTCGCGGAGACCGACGGGCGCACGCTCGTGCTCACCGACCCCGACGTCGGCGCCGGCTCCCGGGTGGCGCTGGAGCCGCCCCGGGTGCTGGACGCCCTGGGCGCCGTCCTGGGCGTCCCGCCCGGGCTGGTGCGGGGCGAGGGCGCCACCGGGGTGCGGCTGACCGGCACCGTCGACCTGTCCGCCGGCGTCGAGGTCGCCGCCGACGCCGCCCTGCGCCTGGGCGTGGACGGCGCCACTCCGGTGGACGTGCCCCTCGGCGACGGCGTCGCACCGGCGGTGCGACCGCTCAGCCAGCTCGTCGCCCTGGTCAACCTCACGCTCGCGGCGCAGGTCGCTGCGCACGACGGCACCCACCTGCTGCTCACCTCCCCGACCACCGGCGCCGCCAGCGCCCTGGTCATCGAGCCGCCCACGGCGGGCACCGACGCCACCGCCGCCGTGCTCGGCCTCACGCCCCCGCGCACCTACACCGGCCGGGCGGCCACCGCCGCCCGCGTGGTCGGCACCGTCGACCTCACCGGCGGGGCCGACCTGCGCGCCCCCGTCCTGCCCCCGCGCCCGGCGGCCGACCCGGCCCTCGCCCACCTGCTGCGCATCGCCATCGACGGCGGTGCGACCGTCACCGTCGACCTGCTCGCCGCCGGCCCCCCGCCCGACCCCGCCGCCGTCGACGCGGCCACCCTCACCGCCGCCATCCGCGCGGCCACCGCCGCCGACGCCGCCGCCACGCCCATCCCCGGCGGCCTCGCCGTCGTGCTGACCTCGCCCACCACCGGGCCCGCCAGCCGCATCGACCTGACCCGGGCGGTGGCCGGCGACGCCGCCCCGCGGCTGCTCGGCGCCGCCGGGGCCACCGCCACCGGCACCGACGCCGCCCCCGCCCACATCGCGGGCGAGGTGGACCTGCTCGGCCCCGCCGACCTCGGCGGCCGGTCCGTGCTGCGCCTGGCCGTCGACGGCGCCCCGCCCGTGGACGTCGACGTCGCCGGCGTCACCCCCGCCGCCACCCTCGCCGGGGAGATCGTCGGCGCGATTGAGGCCGTCCTGCCCGGGGTCGCCGCCGTCGGCCCGGACGACCGGCTGGTGCTGACGTCCCCCGCGCCCGGAGCGGGCAGCGCCGTGGAGGTGGCGCCGGTGCGTCACCTCGAGGTCGTCGAGTACCCGCCCACCACCGAGACGGTGACCACCGCCGTCGCGCACGGCGCCGTCGTGGCCCTGACCTCCACCGGCGCGGCCGACGTGCCCGGCCGCGTCGAGGTCGGCACGACCGGTGGGGTCAACGGGCCGACCCTGAGCGACCCCGCCGCCGGCTGGTCCGTCCACGTGGACACCCCCGTCCCCGCCGGCGGTCTGCTGGTCCTGGAGGCCGTCCCCACCGGCGGCGTCCACGCCCACGTCCTCGACCGCGGCACCCGGCACGACGTGCCCGCCGACCACGTCCACGTCGACCCGCCCCCGGACCCCGCGCCCGTGGGCGCGGCCCACCCGGCCCGTCCCGGTGCCCGCCGTACCCCGGCCCTGACCGTGCGCCGCGGGCCCAACCGGTGGAGCTGGACCGAGTGCGCCGCCGCCCGCTTCGACGACGCCGCCTTCGACAGCGACACCTTCGCCGGCGGGCCGTGCGTGAGCGAGGCCGTCTTCGACGTCGGCCGGTTCGCCCCCACCGACCCGCCCGCCGTCTTCGCCACGGCCGGCCCCCGGGCCGCGACGGCCCAGGTCACCGTGACCTGGGACAGCCACGCCGCCGGCGCGTTCGAGGTGCACCTGCCGGCGGACCTCGACCCGCGGTTCGGGCGCCCCTTCGGGCAGGCCCGGTTCGGCTCCGCCGAGCCGGAACGGGTCACCGGGGTGGTCATGGACCCCGTCGACGACGACGACTTCGTCATCACACGCGTCAATGCCGAGTCCCGGCTGGTCGAGACGCGGATCGCGGCCCGGGTGCCGATCGGGTGGGCCGCCGTCCCGCTGCCGTTCCGGGACCCGCGGCGCCTCACCCTCGGCGGGCCGGCCGCGGAGGCGAAGCTCTACGTCTCCGGCCCGGGCCTGGCTCCCCGGTTCCTCGAGATCCGCGCCGCCGAACCGGGCCCCTACGGCAACGACATCACCGTCTCCGCGCGCGTCGTCGGGCCGCAGATCTACGACCTCGAGGTGCACCTGCCGGGCACCCGCTTCGAGAACGCCCGCGCCGTCGTCGCCGGGCCGGCGCCGCCGACCCTCGCCGAGGCACTGCTCCGACCGACCGCGATCGGGGTCGGCACCGCGAAGGCGGCGGGCGTGCGCGCCGTCGTCACCAGGGACCTCACCGAGCTCCCCGTCCAGCCAGGCGGGCTCGGCCCGCAGGAGGAAGGAACATCATGAGCGAACCGACGCCCTACGTCCCGCAGGAACCGGGCGACCTCGTCACCGCGGACGCGTGGAACGAGATGCAGGAGAAGATCTACGCCGACATCCGGGCCTCCTCGACGGCCGCGGCCGAGGCGATCACACACGTGGCCAGCGCCGACGACGCCGCCCACCTGGGCGGGCTCGACATCGCCGCCCTCACCGACGAGGTGATCCGACGGGTGCTCGACGACGCCCGCGGCCGCACCGGCTACCAGCAGCTCTTCAAGGTGCTCAAGGGCACCGACGTCACCGTGATCGAGCACGGCCTGGGCACCGCGCCGCTCGTCGACCTCTACCAGCTCGAGTACTTCGAGGTCGCCACCCGCGAGGACGACGAGACCCGCGCCTCGTTCGCCACGTTCTACCTGTGCCAGGCCGAGGAGCGTCGGGTCCGGGTGCCCAACGCGGCGGGGACCGGCCGGCGGGCCGTGGACATCCAGCCGCCCGACGGGCCGGACCTGGGCATCCCCCTCGCGGAGATGCTCACCCGCTACGAGGTGCCCTACTCCGACACCTCGAGCCTGGACGACCTCGAGACCGAGTTCTGGCAGGCGTTCTTCGCCGACCCGAACGATCGGTTCAACGACGACCAGTACTCCCACTCACCCTGGTTCGAACGGTGCTGCAAGGAGAAGCAGACCGTGAAGAAGCTCAAGGACAACGGGGACTGGGACGACATCCTCTTCATCATGCACCCGCGCAAGACGGTGAACTTCGCGGGGATCGACGAGGGCGGGGACGGCGAGGTGCGGCTGCCGCGGCCTGCCGACGTGGGCGTGCAGCACCTGGACGACAACCGCACCGCCCTGTGGTTCCGGCCCCCGCACCGGGCGGACACCGGGCTCGAGTCCCGGGCCCGGCTCTACATCAACGACCCGAGCTCGCCCGTGGTCGACCCCGACTCCGACGACGTCAACACCGACGTCACCGGTCGGTTCGAGCGCGAGCTCAAGCTGATGGTCCTGCTCAAGGTCTGACCGCGTGCCCGCCCCGGCCGTCGCCGGCCGGGGTGGGCAGGAAGGGGGAGTGCCGTGGAGGTCCACGCACGCCACGACGGCGCCGCACTGCCGTTCGAGCGCGACCGGCGGCTGGTGCTGCGCCGGCTGCCGGCCGGCACGGTCCTCACCCGGGCCGTCTTCACGCTCACCCCGGTCAGCACCGACGCCGGCCGCCGCTTCCTCGAGACCATCAGCCTGCCCACCGGGACCGGGTCGGGCACCTGGGGGGCGACGAAGGTCGTCACCTCCGGGACGAACGGCGCGCTCGAGATCGACCTGCACGCCCGCCGCCGCCTCGCCTCGCTCACCGGCACCGGGCTCACCACCGCGCCCCTGCTGGTGGACCTCGGCGGCGGGTTCATGGCCGTGGACTCCGGCGGCGGATTCTCCGACGGCCCGCCGTACCTGCTGAGCACGGCCGATCTGCCGGGGCTCACCGTCACCGGCCTGCGGGTCCCGGCCGCCGGGGCGGAGGCGTCCGCGCTGCGGGTGTCCTCCCCACCGAGCAACGTCAGCCTCGCCGTCGCGGGCGGGCCGGTGTTCTTCTCGCACTTCGGCGACCTCGTCGAGCCGGTCACCACCCCCGACGTCGCCGACCTGCTGCAGGCGCTGCTGCCGGACCTCGACATCGAGCACGGCTGCCACGTGGTGTCGTTCGTGCTGCACTCCGACTCCATCACCCGGCTCGACGTCACCCTCGACCTCGAGCTCGAACTCGCCGTCGCCGCGACGCCACCAGGGGTGCGGACCGTCGTCGCCCCGTACCGCTACGACGGCGCCCCGGTGGCCGGCGGACACCTCGCCGTGGCCGTGCCGCACGGCATGGTCGCCGTCCCGGGCGAGACCGCCGGGCGCGTGCAGGGCGCCTTCGCCGCCACCCGGGTGGTGCACGGCCAGGTGACCGACGCCACTGCCACCGGGCTCGTCCTCGTCGAGGCCGGGCAGGGGCTGGCTCAGCCCTTCGTCACCGCCACCACGGAGGTGTTCACGTCCCTGGACCTGCTGCTGAGCGCCGTGACCGCCGAGGCCAGGGTCGCCGTCGACCTCGTCGGCGACCTCGACGGCAAGCCCGGGCGGGCGTCGCTGCTGCCCCGCCCCGCCGAGCTGGCCCTGACCCGGGACTCCGCGGGCGCCCCCACCTGGCTCAACGTCACCCTGCCCGGCGAGGTCGAGGCGGTGGCCGCGCGGCGCACCTGGCTGGTGGTGCAGTCGCTCGCCGGCACGGTGACCTGGAGCGCGGCCACCTCGCCGGCGGACGAGGGCACCGCGGGGCCGGGGCCGGCGCTGCAGCACACCCGCGACGGCGGCCTGTCGTGGCGGGCGGCCGCGACCAGGAGCACCGCCGCGGGCGCCGCCCCGACCGCCGCGGGTGCCGGCGCGGTCGGTGCCGCCCCCGCCGGGCTCGGGGCCGCCCTGCGCCTGCGGCACACCACGACCGGGTTCCAGGTCCCGCTCGAGCTGCGGGTCGGCGGCGCCGGTGGCGAGAGCGCC
>NZ_JBTSDU010000024.1:0-28261 GCF_054605595.1 Georgenia sp.
CGGGTCAGGGTCGGTCAGTAGACCATCTGCATGGCCTCGCGGACCTCGGCCAGCGTGGCGTCCGCGATCGCGGCCGCGCGCTCGTTGCCCCGGCGCAGCACCTCGAGCAGGTGGCCAGGGTCCGCGACCAGCTCGGCGCGCCGGGCGCGCACGGGGGCGAGCAGGTCGTTGACCCCCTCGATGGCGGCCTTCTTCAATGCCGCCGCCCCGCCGTCGCCGATCGCCGCGGCCACCTCTGCCGGCCGCCGGTCCGTGGCGAGGGCGGTGAGTAGCACGAGGTTGGCGACCTCGGGACGCCCGACCGGGTCGTAGGTGATGTGCCGGTCGGCGTCGGTGACCGCACGCTTGAGCAGCTTGGCGGTGGTGTCGGCGTCCATACCGAGCTCGATCGCGTTGCCACGCGACTTGCTCATCTTCTGCCCATCGGTGCCGAGTACGCTCGCGGCGTCGGAGAGCAGCGCCTCCGGGCGCGGGAAGACCGGCGCCGAGCCGTCCCCGGCGCGGCCGTAGCGCTCGTCGAAGCGGCGCGCGATCACCCGGGCCTGCTCCAGGTGCGGGAGCTGGTCCTTGCCCACCGGGACGAGGTTCGCCTTGCAGAACAGGATGTCGGCGGCCTGGTGCACCGGATAGGTCAGCAGCAGGCCGGACATCGGCCGGTCGCCGGTGGCCTCGAGCTCGGACTTCACGGTGGGGTTGCGCCGCAGCTCGGCGTCCGTGACGACCGACAGGAACGGCAGCACGAGCTGGTTGAGCGCCGGGACGGCCGAGTGGGTGAAGATCGTGGACCGGTCGGGGTCGATGCCGATCGCCAGGTAGTCCGCCACGAGGGACAGGACGCGGTCGCGGATGGGGCCGACGCCGTCGCGGTCGGTGATGACCTGGTAGTCCGCCACGAGGACGAACGTCTCCACCCCGGCGTCCTGGAGGCGGACCCGGTTGCGCAGGCTGCCGAAGTAGTGCCCCAGGTGCAGGTTGCCCGTGGGGCGGTCGCCGGTGAGCACACGGAACCGGGACGGGTCCGCGGTGATCTCCTCCTCGATGGCGACGCTGCGGCGGCGCGTGCGCTCCAGGGAGGCGTCCGTGGTGGACTCCGCCAGATCGGCGTCCTCGTGGGTGGCGGGCTGGTCCGTGGTCATCCTCTGTCCTCGCGTGTTCGGGGCCGGGTCGGCGGCACCTGGCCCACCATAGTCGCGGGTGGCGTGCGGCCCGGCTCAGCCCACTGCGAGGTAGATCCGCATGCTCAGCGACTCCATCTCGACCGACTCCCCTGGTGAGGCGAGGAGGTTCATCGGGTCGGTGTCGGACTCGGAGCTGGAGAACGCCGGCCGCTCCCAGGCCGAGTCCCAGACCAGCTCGTAGTCCAGGTTGTGGGCCACCGGGAGCTTGACCTCCTGCTGGTCGAGCGAGCCGTTGAGGACGACCAGCAGGTCGCGATCCTCGAACGGTCGGCCCGACCGCATCATCTGCAGGACGCGGTTATGGGGGTCGTGCCAGCGGTGGGTGCTCATCGCCGCGCCCTGGGAGTCGAACCAGGTCAGGTCGGGGAGGTCGTCGCCCTGGGCCGGCTTGCCGGTCGCGAACCGGGTCGGCCGGAGCACCGGGTGCTCGCGGCGCAGCCGTAGCAGGTGCGTGGTGGTGGCGAGCAGGTCCGCGCGCCACGGCGCATGGTCCCAGCTCACCCACGAGATGGCGTTGTCCTGGCAGTAGGCGTTGTTGTTGCCGCCCTGCGTGCGGCCCATCTCGTCCCCGGCCGTGATCATCGGGGCGCCGGCGGAGACGAGCAGGGTGCCCATCAGGTTGCGGATGGAGCGCCGCCGCACCGGGAGGATCTCGGCACCGGGGGAGTCGCGCGGCACGGTCCCCTCGATGCCGTGGTTCCACGAGCGGTTGTCGTTGGAGCCGTCGCGGTTGTCCTCGAGGTTCGCCGTGTTGTGCTTGTGGTCGTACGTCACCAGATCGGCGAGGGTGAACCCGTCGTGCGCGGTGATGAAGTTGACCGAGCCGAGGGGGCCGCGCCCGCCCGGCACCTCGCCGTGACCGAAGAGGTCGGCCGAGCCGGAGATGCGGGTGGCGAGCTCGCGCAGGTCGCGCCCGGCGTGCCCCTTGGCCTGGGCGCTCGCGTCGGAGAGCCAGAACGTGCGCAGCGTGTTGCGGAAACGGTCGTTCCAGTCCGCCATCGGGGCGGGGAACTGACCGGTGCGCCAGCCCGAGGGGCCCAGGTCCCACGGTTCCGAGATGAGCTTGGTGTGCGAGAGCACGGGGTCGGTCGCCATCGCCACGAGGAAGGGGTGGTACGGCGTGTACTCGGCGCCGTTGCGGCCCAGCGTCACCGCGAGGTCGAAGCGGAACCCGTCGACGCCGACCTCGTCGACCCAGTACCGCAGGGAGTCCAGCACGAGCTGGATCGCCCTCGGCCGGCGCAGGTCCAGGGAGTTACCCGTCCCGGTGACGTCCACCAGGTTGCCCGGGGACGCGCCCTGGTGGAGGTAGTAGCCGGTGTTGTCCAGGCCGCGCAGGCTCAGGGTCGGGCCGTCCGCGCCGCCCTCGCAGGTGTGGTTGTAGACGACGTCGAGCACGACCTCGAGCCCGGCGGCGTGCAGCAACGCCACCATGCCCTTGACCTCGGCGAGCACCGCCTGGGGCCCCCCGGCCCGGGCGGTGGCGGTGGCGTAGCGCGGCTCGGGCGCGAAGAAGGCGAGCGTGTTGTAGCCCCAGTAGTTCGTGAGGCCCTTGTCGGTGAGGAACGGCTCGGAGAAGTTCGCGTGGATCGGCAGCAGCTCGATGGTGGTCACGCCCAGGGATCTCAGGTGCGCGATCGTGACGGGGTTGGCCAGGCCGGCGTAGGTGCCACGCAGGTGCTCCGGGACGCCGGGCAGCAGCATCGTCAGCCCGCGCACGTGCGCCTCGTAGAGGACGGTCTGGGACCATGGCACCTCGGGGCCCGGCTGGGCGCCGTCGAAGGCGTCGTCCACCACCACCCCGTGCGCCACGAACGGGGCGGAGTCGACGCCGTCGGCAACGCGCTCACCGGCCACCGGGGCGAGGCTCTCGTCCACCACGTGCCCATAGATCGCGGGCACGGTCTGCACGGCGCCGGCCAGCGCCCGCGCGTACGGGTCGAGCAGGAGCTTGGCGGGGTTGTGCCGCTGGCCCGCGGCCGGGTCCCACCGGCCGTGGACCCGGAACCCGTAGCGCTGCCCCGCGGCCACGCCCGGCACGTGGCCGTGCCAGATCCCGTCCACCGGGCCCCGCAGGCGGAACCGGCGCTCGGTGAGCGAGCCGTCGACCGCGACGTCGATGAGGCAGAGGTCCACGCGCTGGGCGCGGGAGGCGTGTACGGCGACGTCGATGCCGTCCCCGTACAGGTGGGCACCCAGGCGTCGGGGATTGCGTGCCCGGCCGGGCGCGCGCTCGGCACCGTCATCCGTGTAGGACGACGGTGCGGGGCGCCGCAGCGAACCCCGCACGCCGACGACCGAGGTGCTCACGCCGACCATTGAACCGCACCGGGGACGCCGAGGCGCGCCCCCGCGCGGGGGCATGTGCCTCGGGTCGGTGACGCACGTCACGAAGCGGGCAGCCCGATTCCGCCGTCTCGGGCGACAGGTGGCACGCTGGGGTCATGAGGATCGTCGTGTGCGTCAAGCAGGTCCCTGATCTCCAGGCCGAGCGGCGGCTGGACGCCGACGGCCGCCTCGTGCGTGGGGAGGAGGACGTGCTCAACGAGCTCGACGAGAACGCCGTCGAGGCGGCGGTCACGCTCGCCGAGCAGACCGGCGGGACCGTGGTGGCCCTGACCGTCGGCCCCGCGGACGCCGTCGACGCCGTGCGGCGCGCGCTGCAGATGGGGGCCGTCGAGGCGGTGCACGTGTGCGACGAACGCATCGCCGGCTCCGACGTCGTCGGCACCGCCCGCGTGCTGGCCGCGGCCGTGCGCCGGCTCGGCAGCCAGACGCCGGTGGACCTCGTCGTCACCGGCATGGCCGCACTGGACGGCCTCACGACGATGCTGCCCGCCGCGCTCGCGGCGGACCTCGGCCTCCCGCACCTGTCCCTGGCGAGCCATGTCACGCTCGAGGGTCGCACGCTGACCGCCGCCCGGACCATCGGGGACGCCGACGAGGTGTTCGCCACCGACCTGCCGGCCCTGCTCTCGGTGACCGACCAGGCCAACGAGCCCCGCTACCCCAACTTCAAGGCGATCAAGGCCGCCAAGAAGCGGCCGGTCACCACCTGGGACCTCGCGGACCTCGACATCGCCGCGACGACGGCTGCGGCCGACGACGCCCGGCAGGTCGGCGCCCTGGGCGCCGGCACCCGGGTGCGGTCCGCCGCGGCGCGGCCGCAGCGCGAGCCAGGACGCATCATCACCGACTCCGGGGATGCGGGCGCACAGCTCGCCGCGTACCTGGTCGAGAACAAGCTGGTCTGAGGAGAACCATGTCGCAGCTCACCGGAGACCTTCTCGTCGTCGTCGACCACGTCGGCGGCGCGCTCACCGGCCCCTCGGCCGAGGTCCTCACGCTCGCCCGCTCGCTCACCGCCGGGGACGTCGACGCCGTCGCCCTCACCGACGCGCCGGACACCCCCGCGCTCACCGCCCAGGGGGTCCGGCGCGTGTTCGTCCCCGAGCTGGGCGACCTCCCCCCCGAGGTCGGGGCGGTGGCCACCGAGGCGGTGCTCGCCGCCATCACCCAGGCCGGTCCCGCCGCCGTGCTCCTCGTCTCCACCTTCGCGGGCAAGGAGGTCGCCGCCCGCCTGGCCGTGGGTCTCGGCTCGGGTGCGGTCGTGGACGCGACGGGCGTCGAGGTGGCCGACGACGGCACGCTCGTCGTCGCGAAGACGGTCCTGCAGGGCACGTGGGACACCACGTGCACGGTCACGCGCGGTGTGCCGGTCATCGCCGTCGAGCCCACCGCGGTGGTGGCGACAGCGGCCACGGCGCCCGGCCCGGCCGATCCCCGCCCGCTGGCGGTGGACTTCTCCGACCTCGCCCGCGCCGTGCGGCGCGTCTCCCGCACCGAGCGCCCGCGCGGCGGACGGGCCCCCCTGGCCGAGGCGCGCACCGTCGTCGTCGGCGGCCGTGGCGTCGACGGCGACTTCACCCTCGTCGAGCAGCTCGCCGACGAGCTCGGCGGCGCCGTCGGTGCCACGCGGGTGGCGACCGACGAGGGCTGGATCGACCACACCGCGCAGGTAGGCCAGACGGGGGTGACGATCTCCCCGCGCCTGTACGTCGGCGTCGGCGTGAGCGGAGCGGTCCACCACACGGCCGGGATGCAGTCGGCCGAGGTCGTCGTGGCCGTGAACGAGGACCCCGAGGCACCCATCTTCGAGCTGGCCGACCTCGGGATCGTCGGCGACCTGAACGAGGTGCTGCCCCAGGCGATCGCGGAGCTACGGCGGCTGCGGGGCTGACCGCCCGGCCGGCGAGCCGGTCGCGCGCCCACGCGGGTGGGCGCGATCGGGCACGGCGCCGCCGACCCGGCCCGGGCCGACCTCCGCGCCCTCGGCCGGTCCGCGCCGAGCCGGCGTGTGGGCCGCCGGCAGGAGGAGCGTGAGCGGCCCGGTTCGGCGGCTCGGCACAGCGCTCGCCCGGGCCGAGCTCGCGGCGGGTCCTTACACTGGACGACCGTGAGCACCTACCTCGACCACGCCGCCACCACCCCGGTGCGGCCCGACATCGCGGCCGCCTATGCGGAGGAGCTCACCCGGCTCGGGAACCCCTCCTCGCTGCACGCACCGGGCCGGGACGCCCGCCGCCGCCTGGAGGAGGCGCGCGAGCAGCTCGCGGCCACCCTCGACGCCGACCCGGCCGAGGTGCTCTTCACCTCGGGCGGCACCGAGGCCGACAACCTCGCCGTCAAGGGGACGTTCTGGGCCCGCCGCACCGGTGCGCGGACCAGGCTCGCCGTCTCCGCCGTCGAGCACCACGCCGTGCTCGAGGCGGCCCGTTGGCTGGCCACCGACGGGGCGGAGCTCGACCTGCTCGTGGTCACCGCCGCCGGCGTGCTCGACGTCGACGCGCTCGAGCGCCACCTGGCCGAGCACGGGCACCGGACCACGCTCGTGAGCGTGATGTGGGCGAACAACGAAACGGGCGTGCTCCAGCCGCTGGACCGGGTGGTGGCGGCGGCGCGCGCCGCGGGGGTGCCCGTGCACTCCGACGCCGTGCAGGCCGTCGGTCACGTGCCCGTGCGTTTCCATGCCGCCGGCCTGGACGCGTTGAGCCTGTCCGGGCACAAGCTCGGCGCGCCCGTGGGGACCGGTGCCCTGCTGGCCCGGCGAGAGCTCGCGCTGACGCCGGTCGAGCACGGCGGCGGGCAGGAGCGCGGGGTACGGTCCGGCACGCTCGCCGTCGCCGGGGCCCGGGCCCTCGCGCTCGCGGTGAGCTCCGCCGTCGCCGAGCAGGAGGCCGAGACGGCGCGCCTGCGCCGCCTGCGCGACCGACTCCTCACCGCCGTGCGCGCGGCCGTCCCCGGCGTGCACCGCTCCGGTCCGGATCCCGACCACGTCGGTGCCGAGGCCTGGCTGCCCGGCGTCCTCCACCTCACGGTCGCCGGGGCCGACGCCGACGCCCTGCTCTTCGGCCTCGACCGGGCCGGGATCGCCGCGTCCTCGGGCTCGGCCTGCCAGGCCGGTGTGCAGGAGGCCTCGCACGTCCTGCTGGCCATGGGCCGCGATGAGGAGCAGGCCCGTTCGGCGCTGCGGTTCTCGCTGGGTCGCACGACCACGGACGCGGACGTCGACGCCGCGATCGCGGCGCTGCCCGGCGTGGTGGAGAACGCCCGGCGGGCGCACGCGACGCGCCGCCCGCCCCGCGGCCGACCCGTTGTCCTCATCGCCGGCGACGCTCCGACCGCCACCGACGCCCCGCCCGCCCCGAGGGGCCGGAGCTGATGCGCGTCCTGGCCGCACTCTCCGGAGGGGTCGACTCCGCCGTCGCCGCCGCCCGCGCCGTCGACGCGGGCCACGACGTCGTCGGGGTCCACATGGCGCTCTCGCGCTCGCGCGCGCAGCACCGCACCGGCTCGCGCGGGTGCTGCTCGATCGAGGACGCCGGGGACGCCCGCCGGGCCGCCGACGTGCTCGGCATCCCCTACTACGTGTGGGACCTCTCCGAGGAGTTCGAGGAGACCGTGGTGGCGGACTTCCTGTCCGAGTACGCCGCCGGCCGTACCCCCAACCCGTGCGTGCGCTGCAACGAGCACATCAAGTTCGCCGCCCTGCTCGACCGAGGCCTGGCCCTCGGCTTCGACGCCGTCGCCACCGGGCACTACGCCCGCATCGTCGACGCACCCGACGGCGCGGGCGGGACCCGCCGCGAGCTGCACCGCGCCGCGGACGCACTCAAGGACCAGTCCTACGTGCTCGCCGTGACGGGCGTCGACCGCCTGGCGCGGTCGATCTTCCCGCTCGGTGACGCGCCCTCCAAGGCCGCCGTGCGGGCCGAGGCCGCGGCCCGGGGGCTGAGCATCTCGGCCAAGCCCGACTCCTACGACATCTGCTTCGTCGCGGACGGGGACACGCGGGGGTTCCTGCGCGAGCGGTTGGGGGCGCGGCCGGGGGAGGTGGTCGACGCCGACGGGCAGGTCCTGGGCGAGCACGACGGTGCGTACGCGTTCACCGTCGGGCAGCGCAAGGGCCTCGGCCTGACGCGGCCCGCCCCCGACGGGACGCCCCGGTACGTCCTGGAGGTGCGGCCGCAGAGCAACCAGATCGTCGTCGGGCCGGCCGAGCTCCTCAGCGTGGACGAGATCGACGCCGGGCAGACCGTGTGGCTCGCGGACGACGTCGGCGCCGCCGGGTGGACGGATGTCGAGATCCAGGTGCGTGCGCACGGTGCGCCCGTGTCGGCGCGGGTCCGGCGGGTCGGTGGCGAGGTGCGGGCGCGGCTCGCGAAGCCGCTGCGTGGGATCGCGGCCGGGCAGTCGCTCGTCGTGTACGCCGGCTCGCGCGTGCTCGGGCAGTCGACGATCGTGCGGGCGCGGCGGGGCGCGACGCAGCCGGTGTGAACCCGTGCGCAGGGTGAGCCGGTGCGCGGGGTGAACCGGCGCGGGGGTCCCGTGCCGCCCACGGCGGCGACGCCCTACGGTGGGGAGGTGCATGATCTGCCGCTCGCCCGCTCCACCGTCGACCTCGATGCCGCCGCTCGCACCAGGCTCGGCCTGGTCACCGACCTCGCCGCGGACCCGGCCGCGCGTGTCCTGCTGGTGCGGCACGGCGAGGTCGCCGTCGTCGGTGGTTCGCTCGACCTGCGCGCCCCGCAGGAGATCGTCGGGGCCACCTGGGAACCCGAGCACCTGGCGTACCTGGGCCGGGACGACGACGCCGCGTACCTCGCGCTGACCCTGCCCGAGACCCTCGGCGAGGAGCGGGACCTCGACGGCGTGCCCGTTCAGGAGGACGCGGCCCTGGTGGGCTTCGTCGACGGGCTGACGTTCGCGCACCTGCGCGACGTAGGGGACGGGCTGCCCGACCGTGACGCGGGCCTGGCGACCACCGCCGTCGCCCTGTCGTCCTGGCACGCCCGGCACCCGCGCTGCCCTCGGTGCGGGGAGCTGACCGAGGTCGTCGACGCCGGCTGGGTGCGCCGCTGCCCGGCCGACCACACCCTCCACTACCCGCGCACCGACCCGGCGGTCATCATGGCGGTCACCGACCACGCCGACCGGCTGCTCCTCGGGCACGCCGCCCACTGGCCGGAGCACCGGTTCTCCACGCTCGCGGGTTACGTGGAGCCGGGGGAGTCGATCGAGCACGCGGTGGGTCGCGAGGTGGCCGAGGAGGCCGGGCTCGTCGTCGGTGAGGTCGAGTACCGGGCGTCCCAGCCCTGGCCCTTCCCGGCGTCGCTCATGCTCGGGTTCCGGGCGCGGCTCGCGGCGGGCACGAGCACCCAGATCACCGTCGACGGCGTCGAGATCACGCAGGCACGGTTCTTCACGCGCGAGGAGCTCGCTGCCGCGGTGGAGGCGGGCGTGGTGATGCTCCCGATGCGGTCCTCGATCGCGCTCGCGCTCATCGAGGAGTGGTTCGGCGGTCCGCTGCGATGAGTGCCGAGACCGACCTGGCTCGGTTCCTCGCCACGATGGACCCGTACCAGCGACCTGGCGAGTACGTGTTCTGCGTCGCCCCCGGAGGCGAGGTCCCGGCGGGTGTGGCCGTCCAGGCCAGCGTCGTGGAGACCGAGGGCCTCAGCCTGGTGCTGCGCCGCGCGGACGCCGACCGGCTCGCGCTGGCGTACGACTTCGTCGCCGCGTGGATCACGCTGCGGGTCCACTCCGCGCTCGAGGCCGTCGGGCTGACGGCGGCAGTCAGCGCGCGGCTCGCTCGTGCCGGGATCAGCTGCAACGTCATCGCCGGGCACCACCACGACCACCTCCTGGTGCCATCCGGCCGCGCGGAGCAGGCGCTGCAGGCGCTGGGGCCGGATGCGTGAGGTCCTGGAAGCGACCCGGCGCCTGCCGGTCCCGCATGGGTGCAGCCGCCCGGCACCGCTTGGCCCGCAACGAGAACGGACCTGCTGCGACAGGTGGCGGGCTCGCCCCGATGCCCAGACCCCTGGGCGCGGCGGGCCGGTGGCCGGACTAGAGCCCCAGGCGCTTGACGACCTCGGACACTGACGGGTTGGTCGCCGCGGAGCCGTCCGGGAAGACGACCGTCGGCACGGTCTGGTTGCCGCCGTTCACCGATTCGACGAACGAGGCCGAGGACTCGTCCTCCTCGATGTTCACCTCGCTGTAGGCGATGCCCCTGGCGCCGAGCTGCGTCTTCAGGCGACGGCAGTAGCCGCACCAGCTCGTGGTGTACATGGTGATGGTGTCGGCCTCGGGCGGTGCCTGCGTCGTCATGAAGATCCTTCCAGTCATGTCAGGTTCAAACATCCGGTCCGCTCCGATTCTTCCCCACGGTGCCATGTCGTGCGGCCGGACGTGACCGGTGTCTCAACCCGGTGCGGTTCGTGGATGCGCCGCCGCGAAGGGGGCGTGCGCCCACCCGGCGGCGCCCCGGGGCGGCCGCCTGTGGGTGGGGGCGGCCATGTCGGTGCCGGCTGAGAGACTGAGGACGATGAGTACCGAAGAGCTCCTGGCCGATCTGGACGACGACCAGCGCACCGTGGCCGGTCACCTGACCGGCCCACTGTGCGTGCTCGCGGGAGCGGGCACCGGCAAGACCCGAGCGATCACCTATCGCATCGCCAACGGCGTGCGCTCCGGCGTGTACACCCCGCAGACGGTGCTGGCCGTGACGTTCACCGCGCGAGCCGCGGGGGAGATGCGCTCGCGGCTGCGCGACCTCGGCGTCGGGGGCGTCCAGGCCCGCACGTTCCACGCCGCCGCGCTGCGCCAGCTCGCCTACTTCTGGCCGACGGCGATCGGCGGATCGCTCCCGCGCATCGCCGAGCACAAGGCCTCCCTCGTCGCCGAGGCCGCCGGACGTCTCGGCCTGGGTGCGGACCGGGTGGCGGTGCGGGACCTCTCGGGCGAGGTGGAGTGGGCCAAGGTCTCCCTCGTCACCGCCGAGGACTACGTGACCCGGGCCACGAAGGCGGGGCGCGAGGACGTCGCCGGCCACGACCACGCCACCGTCGCCCAACTCCTCTCCGTCTACGAGGACGTCAAGAACGAACGTGGCGTCATCGACTTCGAGGACGTCCTCCTGCTTCTCGTGGGCATCCTGCTCGAGCGGGAGGACATCGCCTCCGACGTCCGCCGCCAGTACCGGCACTTCGTCGTCGACGAGTACCAGGACGTCTCGCCCCTGCAGCAGCGCCTGCTCGACCTCTGGCTCGGTGGGCGCCGCGAGATCTGCGTCGTCGGGGACGTCTCCCAGACCATCTACTCCTTCACCGGGGCCACCCCGCGCTTCCTGACCGACTTTCCCCGCCGTTACGAGGGCGCCACCGTGGTGCGCCTGGCGCGCGACTACCGCTCGACACCCCAGGTGGTCGACGTCGCCAACCGGGTCCTCGCCCAGTCCGGCCGGCACCGGTCGGCCGCCGCCGTCGAGCTCCAGGCGATGCGCCCCGCCTCGGTGCCGGTGCGGTTCGAGACCTACGACGACGACGTCGCCGAGGCCCGCGGCGTCGCCGAACGGATCCGTGTGCTGCAGCAGGCCGGCGTGACCCTCGCCGAGACCGCGGTGCTCTACCGCACCAACGGGCAGGCGGAGGTGCTCGAGCAGGCGCTCGCGGACGCCGGGATCGGCTACCTCGTGCGCGGTGGCGAGCGGTTCTTCTCCCGCCGCGAGGTCCGTGAGGCGCTCGTGCTGCTGCGTGGCGCGGTCCGCTCCACCGGCGACCAGCCGCTGCCCGAGGCGGTGCGGGACGTGCTGGCCTCCGTGGGCTGGTCGCCGCAGCCGCCCGCGGCCCGCGGCGCGGCCCGCGAGCGCTGGGAGTCGCTCGACTCCCTCGTCAACCTCGCCGAGGAGCTGCACACCACGCGCGGCGCCGACATGGCCGGGCTGGTCGCCGAGCTCGACGAGCGCTCGGCCGCCCAGCACGCCCCCACGGTGGCCGGGGTGACGTTGGCCAGCCTGCACGCGGCCAAGGGCCTGGAGTGGGACGCGGTCTTCCTCGTCGGGATGAGCGAGGGCCTGGTACCCATCTCCCTCGCCGAGGGCGACGACGCCGTCTCGGAGGAGCGCCGGCTGCTGTACGTCGGGGTCACCCGCGCCCGGGAGCACCTGCAGCTCTCCTACGCCCGCGCCCGCAGCGTGGGCGGTCGGGCCTCACGGCGCCGGTCGCGGTTCCTGGACGGGATCTGGCCGGAGGACGCCACGGCCCGCCTGGGCAAGCCGTCGCGACGGGCCGCGGCCCGTGCCCGCACGATGTCCTTCGCCGCGGAGAACCCGGCCGACGTCGAACTCTTCGAGCGGCTGCGGACCTGGCGGGCCGAGGTCGCCAGAGCAATCAGCAAGCCGGACTACACCGTCCTGCACGACACCACGCTCCGGGCCGTCGCGACCGCCCGGCCCAAGGACCTGCGCCAGCTCGCCGTCCTGCGGGGCATCGGCGCGACCAAGCTCGAGGCCTACGGGCCGCAGGTGCTCGCCGTCGTCCGGGGCGAGGACGTCGACGTCCAGGAGTGGCTCGCCCGGGGCTGACGAACGGCGCGCGATGAATACGTTGCCCCCGGGCGGGGCCGGCGTTAGTGTCCTGTTCGTCCGTGTCGACAGGATCCTGCCCAGCCAGCGCCAAGGATCCCCGTTCCTGAAGGAGGTGCAGATCACGATGATGAACATCGCCATGCACGGCGCGCCGCTCGCTCGGTTCGTCACTCCCGTCGTGGTCGCCACGCGCCCTGATTCCTTCGGTGCCGTCCCGGCCGCTGCGCGACGTCGAACCACGCGCATCGGTAGCGACCTCGGGTCCGCCTCCGACATGTAAGCCCTGCCCTGCAGGTCTTCCGGCCGCGGTACCCCAGCGGGTCCCGCGGCCTTCGCCTCGGACGAGCCACGCGCCCCGACGTCCCGGATGGTGAACGACCTTCAGGAGCAGTTCGTGCAGCTCACAGCCCTACTCGACCAGATCAGCCAGCGGCCCTCCGTCTCCTGGCCGACCACCACAACCACCCCCACCCCCGCGCCGGCCGGCGCCGCCCGCTCCTTCGCGGACGACCCGGGCCGGGGGGAGTTCTCGGCTCCGCCGCCGATGGCCGGCGCGATACCCTGCCGGCGCGGCGCGGACACGGACCTGTGGTTCGCCGAGCGCACCGCCGACGTCGAGCGTGCCAAGGCACTGTGCCGGGCGTGCCCCGTACGCCAGGCTTGCCTGACGGGTGCCCTCGAGCGTTCCGAACCGTGGGGCGTGTGGGGCGGGGAGGTCTTCCAGGACGGCGTCGTCGTCGCGCGCAAGCGTGGGCGCGGCCGACCCCGCAAGGACGGGACTGCCGCGTGAACCGACCAGCTCGGTGACTCAACCGCACCGCCGGCGCCGCGCCGAACGGATCAGCTCGATCGGTGTCCCCGCGTGCCTGAGGGCTTCCTGGCCGGCCCGCCGGCAATCACCCAGCGACGGGTCCGTGCGGAGGGGCGGGGACGTGGAGCCGGCGAGCCGGGCCGGTGGTCAGACCCGCACGCGGGTGCCGGCCGGTGCCTCGGCGGCCGTGGGGGCCGCGCACTCGCAGTCCGGGTGCACCGACCACGTACGCAGCACCGGCAGCGGCTCGAGCGCATTCGCCGCCAGCGTCGCGCCGCGCACGGCCACCTCCCGGCCGTCCACCGCGGCGAGCACCTGGTGCGCGGCGAGGGCCGCCCCGACCTGCGCGAGGCCCGCGTCGGTCCGGCTCGGCGCACTCGTGCGCAGCTGGGTCGCGACGGCCGGCCAGCCGGGGTCCGCCGCGGTGTGGTGCAGGTCCAGGCACCGCGAGCACGGCCCCCGACCCCGCTCCACGAGTGGGCCGACGACGACGTCGACCTCACCGACGACCACCGGCAGGTGCACCGTCCCGGACCGGACGAGCGGGCGCAGCCGGACCGGGTCCGCCACGCCGGTGAAGACGGCGACGACGACGTCGCACGTCGCGTCCCGCGCCGATGTGCGCAGCCCGGGGCGGAGGGTGCGCAGGTGTGCGACCGCCTGGGCGGCGCGGCTGCGCCCGAGGTCCCACGGCTGGAAGACGCCGAGGTCCGGCTCGGTCACCGGAGAGGTGTCCTCCACGAGCAGCGTGCCCACCCCGGCCGTCGCCAGGAACATCGCCAGGGTCATCCCGAGGCGATCCAGCCCGAGGACACGCACCCGCGCCGCCGACCGGGTGGCCATCACGGTGCCACCGTCGCCCGTCAGCCGCTCCCAGTACGCCTCCTCCGGGCCCGGCTCCGCCCGGGACACCCGCCGGCCGGGGTGCGCCACCAGGACGTCGGCCCGGGTGAGCGTCGCCACCAGCTCGCCCGCACGCTCGGCCGTGATCCCGACGGTCCGGGCGGACCGGGCCAGGTCCGCCGGGGTGCACTCGTGGCGCAGCCGCTCGAGCAGCCGTTGGTCACCGGTGCTCAGGTGCTCGAGCACGACGGCGCGGCGCGGGTCCGCACCGATCTGACTCACGCCCGCGCCGCGCCACAGCACCGGCAGGCCCGCTCGGATCCGCATCGTCGCCCCCTCTCACCCGGCCGGTCCAGGCCGGCAGTGGTGAGCGTGCCACGGGCTCGTCGGCCCCTGCCAGGGCCAGGCCGCCGCCTGTGGACAACGGTCGGGATGCGCTCCCGGACGGCGTCAGGACCCGGCCGGCTCCTGCCCGTCCCGGGGGTCGCCGGGCCGGTCCCGCGGCGGGTCGGGCTGGTCGTCGGGTTCGGGAGCATCGCCCGGTTCGGGAGCGTCGCCAGGTTCGGGAGCGTCGCCCGGGCGGGCGCCGTCGAGCAGGGCCGCGAGTGCCGCGTCCACGTCCTCGTCCGCCTCGCGTGCGGCCTGGCGCACGGCGACGAAACCGCCCGGGTCGTCCAGCTCATCCGGGGTGGGCATGAGATCCGGGTGCGCCCACAACCGGTCACGTTCGACGGCGCCGCGCGCGGTTCCGAGCGAGGACCAGAGCGTGGCCGCCTCACGCAGCCGGCGCGGCCTCAGCTCGAGGCCGACCAGGGCCGCGAACGTCTGCTCGGCCGGCCCGCCCGTGGCCCGCCGTCGTCGGAGCATCTCCCGCAGTGGTACCGCGTGCGGCAGGTGCGGGGCCACGGCCTGCCCGGCGACCTCCTCCACCCAGCCCTCGACGAGCGCGAGCGCCGTCTCGAGCCGGACCAGCGCGGCGCGCTGCGTCTCGGACTGCTCGAGCGCGAACACCCCGCCGGAGAGCGCCTCCCGGAGCTGTTCCGGGTTGGTCGGGTCGATCCCACGGATCGCGTCCTCCATCGCCTCGGTGTCGATGGTGATCTCCCGGGCGTACGCCTCGACGATGCCGAGGAGGTGGGTGCGCAGCCACGGCACGTGCGCGAAGAGCCGCGTGTGGGCGACCTCCCGGACGGCCAGGAAGAGCCGGATCTCCTCCGGCGGGGCGTCCAGGCCCTCGCTGAACTCGGCGACGTTGGCCGGGACCAGGGCGGAGCCCGGCTGTTCCAGAAGGGGCAGGCCGGTGTCGGTGGGACCGAAGGCCTCGCGGGCCATCACACCCACGGCCTGGCCGAGCTGCATGCCGAAGACGGCGCTGCCGAGCTGGCGCAGCATGCCCTGCGCGGTGCCCATCTGCTCGGCCAGGGCCCGGACCTCGGGCGGCATCTGCTCGGCCTGGGCGGCGATGGTGCTGACGAGGGCCTGCGTCACGGACGTCGCGACCGGTTCGGAGAGCCGCTTCCAGGTCGGGATGGTGCGCTCGACCCAGTCGGCGCGGCTCCAGGCCTGATGCTGTCCACCGGCCGGGCCGAAATCCGTCGCGGCGTCCAGCCAGAGGTCCGCCACCGACAGTGCCGTGCGGACCTCCTCGGCCTGCGTGGCGGTGACCGCCGGGTCGCCGCCCCCGGACGCCGCCTGGCGCGCGAGCGTCTTGGCGATGTCCCAGTTGACCGGGTCGCTCCCGCCCGAGGACAGCAACTGCTGCATCTGGGTGAGCATCAGCATGAGCTGGTTCTGGTCGGTGGGCAGGCCCGCGGCCTGCGACATGGCTGCGGGGTCCAGACCGGAGGCCCGCATCGCCCGCATCGCCTCCTCGGCCGCCTCCGGGCCCATCATCGACCGCAGCAGCTGCTCCCAGCTGTCGGGCTCGTCCCCGCCGGGGCGGGCAGGGTCCTGGCTCATCGGTGCTCCTCGGGTCGTAGAGGTCCACGGTAACCGCCGTGCACGACCAGCGGCACGCGCGGGAGCCCATCCGGGGCCACCGTTCGCCGAGGGCGCACGAGGACGGCGGCCGGCGGCCGCACGAGGGCAGTGGCCGAGAGATCTCACCGGCGGCCGCCGAGGGGTACGCGGGCTTGCTCTCAGGGCACGGCGCCCAGGCGGCTCCCAGGAGCGTGCGGCATGATGTGTCGGTGAGATCGCCCCGCCGCCACGGCCGGATCGCGCCCGAGGCGACGACCGGCGAGCCCGAGCTCGGCGGCCCGGATGCCGGCGACTGGGCGGCGGCCGAGGCGACCGTGGACCTCGACGAGGACCGCCCGCCGCTCTCGCACCGGTCCGTCACGCTCGTCATGTCCGGCGCACTGCTGGCCGTCCTGCTCCTGGCGATGGTGCTCGTCCCGCTGCCCTACGCCGTCGAGGCGCCCGGTCCGACCGTGAACACGCTCGGCGACGTCGACGGGGAGCCGCTCATCACCGTCGACGGTGCCGAGACCTACCCGACGTCGGGCGAGCTCCGGCTCACCACCATCTCGGTCTCCGGCGGGCCGGGCTACCCCGTCACCGCCGCCGATGTGCTCACCGCCTGGCTCTCGCCCACGAAGGTGGTCCTGCCCCGGGAGGCGGTGTTCCCCGAGGGCAGCACGCGCGAGTCCATCGACGAGGAGTCCGACGCACAGATGGTGTCCTCCCAGACGAATGCCACGGTCGCGGCGCTGGAGGAGCTCGGTCACGACGTCCCCATGGTCCTCACCGTGGCCGGCGTGGCGCCGGGCTCGGGGGCCGAGGGGATCCTCCGCGCCGGCGACGTCGTCACCGCCGTCGAGCCGGCGGGCGGCACCCGGACCACGGTCGGGTCCTTCTCCGACCTCTCCGGGGTGCTCGCCGCGACGCCACCCGGGACCGGGCTCGCCGTCACGGTGGAGCGCGACGGCGAGCCCGTCACGTTCGATGTCACGACGACGGCCCCCACGCCCCCCGAGCCGGCGGCCGAGCCCGAGCCCGGCAGCCTGCTCGGCGTCCTGCTCGAGCCCGACGTCGAGCTGCCGGTCGACGCCTCCTTCGACATCGACAAGATCGGCGGCCCCAGCGCGGGCACCATGTTCGCGCTCGGCCTCATCGACCTGCTCACCCCGGGCGAGATGACCGGCGGGCAGCACATCGCCGGCACCGGCACGATGGACCTCTCCGGCCACGTCGGCCCCATCGGGGGCATCCGGCTCAAGCTCGTCGCCGCCCGGCGGGACGGCGCCACCTGGTTCCTCGCCCCGAAGGGCAACTGCGACGAGGTCGTCGGGCACGTCCCGGAGGGGCTGAACGTCGTCGCCGTCGGCACGTTGGCGGAGGCCCACGACGCCGTCGAGGCGATCGGCGTCGGAACCGGCGCCACGCTGTCGACCTGTGCCGGCTAGGAAGCCGGACCTGGACGAGGGCCACGCCCGCCGGACCGTGCCCACCCGGACATCACCCGGAACCCCGGCACGCCTCGCACGGGCGGCCGGCGGTCTCGGGGCCGCCCGCCCGGACTGTCAGGCGAACGTGGCCTGCAGCGCCTCGACGAGGCCCGGGACGGCATCCGTCGAACCGGCGACGGCATCGTCGGAGTCGTGACTGCGGCTCCGCAGCGCGCACCAGGACTCCCCGGAGCGCAGCACCCCGACGACCATCCGGACGTCGGATCGGTCGGGGTGGTTCATCAGGTACTCGAGTGCGGCCTCAGGGTCGGTCGGCATGGCGCCCTCGGCGTCGGGTGGGACGACCATGCGCTCGACGGCGACCGCCGCGCCGCCGACCTGGTCCGGCCAGGCGAGCCGGCCCAGCAACTCCTCCAGCGTCGGGGCCTCGGGCAAGCCCTCCTGCTCGATGCTCGTCAGGTGCTCCGCGTCCGCCCGGGCGGCGTCGATGGCCTCGGGCGTGAGCTCGTCCGCCAGCCCGGGCGTGGCGGCGAGGGCGTCACCGGTGCGGACCAGGGCGAACACGAGTACGGGGGTGTCCCAGCCGAGCGTGGCGACGTGCCGCTCGATGTCGACGACGGCGAGGCGCAGGGCCCGTTCGCGAGGTGTGGGGTCAGCGGGCTGTTCACTCATGCCCCCATGATCGCGTACCGCACGGCACCCGCGGCGACGCGCCGCGCAGTACGCGATAACCACGCGATCACCCACCGCGCGGCACCCGCGATGACGCACCGCGCGACACGCCCCCCGCCCGCCGCCGGGAACCTGTGGGAACCTTGGGGGGAGTGCGGGCGTTCGCCAAGTAGGCCGTGGGCCGACCTTGACGTCGCTCCGCGGACATCCGAACGACCGACTACCGCTGAGGTGCTGCTCTGTGACGACCGCATCCGTTCCCCGTCCCCCCGGCCAACGGACCGGAGGTCAGCGCCGGGGCGCGCTGCTTCCCACCATCATCGTCCTCGCGGTGCTGGCGGCCATCGTCATGGCGCTCGCCCAGGTCTGGACCGAGGTGCAGTGGTTCCAGCAGCTGGGCTTCACCCAGGTGCTCATCACCGAGTGGGGCTGGCGCGCCGCGCTGTTCGTGGTCGGCTTCCTCATCATGGGTGGTGCGGTCCTCCTCAACCTCTACCTCGCCTACTCCCGCCGGCTGATCTACCCGCCGACGACGCCGGAGGAGCGCAATCTCGACCGCTACCGGGAGAGCATCGAACCGCTGCGCCGTCTCGTGATGATCGGTGGCCCGATCGTGCTGGGTCTGTTCGCCGGCGCGAGCCTGTCGAGCCAGTGGCGCCCGGTCCTCACGTGGCTCAACGCCGAGCCCTTCGGCCGGGTCGACCCCCAGTTCCAGATCGACATCGGCTTCTTCGTCTTCACCCTGCCGGTGGTCCGTTCCCTGGTCTCGTTCCTCATGACCGTGGTGTTCATGTCCATCGCTGCGGCCCTGATCACGCACTACCTCTACGGCGGGATCTCGCTGGCCCCCCGCCAGCAGCGCGTCTCGCCGCCCGCACGGGTGCACCTGTCGATCCTCGCGACGATCTTCGTCCTGCTGATCGCGCTGAGCTACTGGCTGGACCGGTACTCCCTGATGGTCGGGGAGAACGAACGGTTCGCGGGCGCGTCCTACGCGGACATCAACGCGAACCTGCCGGCCAAGGCGATCCTCGCCGGCATCGCCGTCGTCGTCGCGATCCTGTTCATCGTCACGGCCTTCAAGGGCACCTGGCGCCTGCCGGCCGCCGGCATCGTCCTGATGATCCTCTCGGCGATCGTGGTGGGCTCCGTGTACCCCGCCATCGTCCAGCGCTTCCAGGTGGAGCCGAACGCCGTCGAGGCCGAGAGCAAGTTCATCCAGCGCAACATCGACTCCACCCTCGCCGCCTACGACCTCGAGGACATCCAGGTCGAGACCTACTCGGCGACCACGGAGGTGGCGGCGGGCCAGCTCCGGGAGGACAGCCAGTCCACGGCGTCGATCCGTCTGCTGGACCCGAACATCGTCTCCCCGACGTTCAACCAGTTGCAGCAGAACCGCCAGTACTACGCGTTCCCGCAGAACCTGTCCGTGGACCGCTACCAGATCGAGGGCGAGAAGCGCGACACGGTCATCGCGGTGCGCGAGCTCAACCAGAACGGTCTCGGTCAGAACCAGCGCACCTGGGTCAACGACCACACCGTCTACACGCACGGCTTCGGCGTCGCCGCCGCCTACGGCAACACGGTCCGCGGTGACGGCCGGCCCGCGTTCTTCGAGCAGGGCATCCCGAGCACGGGGGAGCTGGGGGAGTACGAGCCCCGCGTCTACTTCGGCCAGGAGGAGAACGCGCAGTACTCCATCGTCGGAGCGCCGGAGGGCACCGCGCCCTGGGAGCTGGACTACCCCGACGACGCCGCCCCCAACGGACAGGTGAACACCACCTACACGGGCGCCGGGGGCCCCTCCATCGGCACCCTGTGGAACAAGCTGCTCTACGCGCTGAAGTTCGGCGACATGCAGATCCTCTTCTCCGACCGCGTCACCGAGGAGTCGCAGATCCTCTTCGACCGCGCCCCGCACGACCGCGTCGCGAAGGTCGCGCCGTACCTCACGCTCGACAACCGGGCCTACCCGGCCGTCGTCGACATGGACGGTGACCCGGCCACGCCCAAGGACCTCGTCTGGATCGTCGACGCCTACACCACCACCAACGACTACCCGTACTCCGCGCGCGAGTCGCTCGAGGACGCCGTCACGGACTCGATCGTCGGACCGAACGGGCTGCCCGCAGCGGTCGGTGTCGCCCCCGCCGAGGTGAACTACATCCGCAACTCGGTCAAGGCCGTGGTGAACGCGTACGACGGCGCCGTCACCCTGTACGAGTGGGACGAGCAGGACCCGATCCTGGACACCTGGCAGAACGTCTTCCCCGACCAGATCACGCCGGTGAGCGAGATCAGCGGCGACCTCATGAGTCACCTGCGGTACCCGGAGGACCTGTTCAAGGTCCAGCGCGAGCTGCTGAAGAACTACCACGTCACCGACGCGGCGTCGTTCTACTCGGGCTCGAACTTCTGGAACGTCCCGGACGACCCGACGCTCGAGGGCGTCCCGCAGCCGCCGTTCTACCTGACCATGCAGATGCCGGACCAGGACCAGGCACAGTTCTCGCTCACGTCCAGCTTCATCCCCGGTGGGCAGACCGAGCGCAACATCCTCACCGGCTTCCTCGCCGTCGACTCGGAGACGGGCGATGTGGCCGGCGAGGTGCGCGAAGGATACGGCCGGATGCGCCTGCTCGAGCTGCCGTCCGACGTGACCGTCCCCGGCCCCGGTCAGGTGCAGAACAACTTCAACGCCAACCCGACCATCTCCACCGAGCTCAACCTGCTCCGTCAGGGTGGTTCGGAGGTCCGGTTGGGCAACCTGCTCACGCTGCCGGTCGGTGGCGGACTGCTGTACGTCCAGCCCGTCTACGTCCAGGCCTCCAGCGGCACGCAGTACCCGCTGCTGCAGCACGTGCTCGTCTCCTTCGGTGACACGATCGGGTTCGCGCCCACGCTCGACGCGGCGCTCGACCAGGTCTTCGGGGGCGACTCCGGTGCGCAGGCCGGCGACGCCGGCGTCGTGCCGGCCGAGCCGGGTACGGATCCTGGTGCGACGCCGGACGTGCCGGCCGCGGCGCAGGAGCGCCTGACGCAGGCGCTGGCGGACGCGCAGCAGGCGCTGACCGACGGCAACGCCGCACTGGCCGCGGGGGACTTCGCCGCGTACGGCAAGGCCCAGGACCGCCTGAGCGCCGCCATCTCGGCCGCGATCGCGGCCGAGGACGAGATCGCGGCCGCCGCCGGGACGGATCCGGCCACCGTGACGCCCGGTGCCACCGCGACCGACGGCGCGACCGAGACGCCTACCGGGGAAGCGACCAGCTAGAACGCACGGCACGACGGCGGGGCCGCACCCCTCGGGGTACGGCCCCGCCGTCGTCCGCGGCGGGATCCGTCGCCGGCGGCCGTGGCAGCCGGCGGCTGGCGGTGATGGCGAGGACGAGCGCGGCTGATGGCGCCGGAAGGCGGCGTCCGGTTCGTGTGAGCCAGGGCACCCGCAGATGATTTGCCTCAGCCGCTCACGCCGACGTAACCTGTACAAGCCGACGCGGGGTGGAGCAGTTCGGTAGCTCGCCGGGCTCATAACCCGGAGGTCGCAGGTTCAAATCCTGCCCCCGCTACCAAAGTCGCAGGTCAGGCACGGTTTTCCCTCTTCCAACGAGGAGTGAAACCATGCGAGACTCGGCGAAAAGTCGGCGCATCCACGCGATGCGTCGGCTTTTTTCATCTACTGACAGGTGCGCACTCGACGCCGCTCGGCATCCCTCGGTCCGGCTTGCGCACCTACCGTGCATGAGCGAACGTGCACAGCCTGTTCCCGGCCTTGAGCCGGTGCTGACCACGTCGGAACTGGCTGCCCACCTGGGCGTCCCGGTCCAGACGATCCACGACCTGCGCCACAGTGGGCGTGGGCCTCGCGGCATCCGCGTCGGACGCGAGCTGCGCTTCCGCCTCTCCGAGATCCAGGCCTGGCTGCTCGACCTCGAAGAGCGCGACCACGCTACCTCGTCCCGGGCGGGTGAGGTCCGATGAGTGCCGGACGGGCCCGACTGGAGATCGGCACCTATGGCGACATCTCGACCACCCGCACCCCGGCCGGCACCGTCCGCGCCGAGGCACGCTTCCGAGACCGCGACGGCGAGATCCGCAAGGTCACCGCCGTCGGCTCCACCGTTCAGGCGGCCAAGCAGGCATTGCGGACCAAGCTCGCCCGTCGCAGCACCGCCACCGGGTTCGGCACCACCCTCTCCCCGGAGAGCACCGTCGCCGACCTCGCAGTGGCGTGGCTGGAAGACGTCCAGGTCCGCACCGACCTCGCGCCGGGCACCAAGGACCTCTACGCCCGCGAGGTCAAGAGCCTGATCCTTCCCCACCTCAAGAGCCTGCGGCTGCGTGAGGTGACGGTGGGCCGGATGGACCAGTTCCTCAAGCGGCAGGCGACCGTCTCCTACGCCCACGCCAAGCACAGCCGCCGGACGGCGTCGATGATGTTCAACTTCGCGCTGCGCCACGACGCCGCCCACCAGAACCCGGTCGTCGGAGCCGCCCGCATCGCCGCACCGAAGCGCAAGCCCAAGGCATTGACGTACGAGGAGGTCGAGCAGGTCCGCCACGCCGCCCGGACCTGGCGCACCGGCCGGTCCGTCAGCGGTCCACGTCCCGACGGCCAGGTCCGCGACGTCATCGAGGTCATGCTCGGCACCAGCGACCGGATCGGCGAGGCCCTGGCGCTGCGCACGTGCGACATCGACGACAGCCGCGCCGCCGAAGGCCGGCCCATGCGGGTGGCCGTCGCCGGGACGCTGGTCGTCATCAAGGGCGAGGGCGTCTACCGCCAGGCCTTCCCCAAGACCTCTAACTCCCGGCGCACGCTGGAGATCCCCGAGTTCACTGCCGAGGTCATCCGCCGCCGGCTGAAGATCATCGAGGGCAAGGGCCTGGACCCGGACGGCAGCGGGGAACACCTGCTCTTCTTCACCCGCAAGGACACCCCGTTGGCTCCGAACAACGTCCGCCGCACGCTGCGCAAGATGCTCGCCGACGCCGGACTGAGTCACCTGGAGGTGTCCCCGCACACCTTCCGCCGGACGTCCGGCACCGTCCTCGCACGGGCGACCGACGCCAAGACGGCGGCTCAGGTCATGGGCAACAGTGAGGAGATCGCCCAGCGTCACTACATCGAGCCCGAGGCGCCAATTCCCAACGCTGCGCCGGCTATCCACCTGAAGTCCCTCGCTCCCCGCGTCCTCACGGACGCTTCCGAGAGTGAGGTGGCCTGATGGGGACATTCACCATCAAACGGCGAGGATCCTCTACACTAGGGGTGTTGGTGTTGAGGTGTGCCTACGGAGTGGGAGGTGAGGTCATGGCTCCGACGACTGACGAGTTGCTCGCCAGCCTGCCCGAGACTTTCCGCTACTCCGAAGCGCTCGACCACATCAGCGAACGCCAGCTGCGCCGCCTCATCGGCGACGGAAGCATCGTCGCGATCGCGCGCGGCCTCTATCGTAAGAGCGAATGGCTGGGCGACGAGGACCTGATCGAGATTGCGGCCAAGGCACCCCAGGCGACCCTGTGCCTGCGCTCCGCCCTGGCGCGGCACGAGCTGATCGACGACATCCCCGCCGAGATCGACATCGCGATCCCGCGCGGCTCGTGGACGCCGGAGACAACCGCCCCCGTCAGGTGGCGGCACTTCGACCCCGACACCTTCGACCTCGGGCGTAGCCAGCTCGACGTCGAGGGCGGACGGAGCATCGGTCTCTACTCCGCCGAGCGCAGCATCATCGACGCTTTCAGGATGCGCCACATCGAAGGAGCCGACCTCGCCAACGAGGCACTCAAGCGATGGCTCCGCCAGGGCGGGCAGCCCTCCGAGCTGCTGGCGCTGGCGCGGTCGTTCCCGCGAACGCAGTCCGTGCTGCGCGAGACGCTGGAGATCCTGCTGTGAGCCGGGTGACGAGAGGTACGCCGTCAGGCGACGCCTACCTCGACCTCCAGAACCAGGCGCGCCGCTCCGGTAGGCCCACCCAAGAGCTGTTCCAGCTCTACGTGCTCGAAGGGTTCCTCGCCCGGCTCGCCGTCAGCGACCTGCGGGACCGCTTCGTGCTCAAGGGTGGTGTGCTGCTCGCGGCGTTCGACTCGCGCCGGCCCACCAAGGACGTCGACCTGGCTGGCCTTGATGTCGCCAACGACACCGCGGCCGTGCTCGACCTGGTCCGGCGCGTCCTCACGGCGGCACCGCCCTCGGAAGACGGCGTCGTGTTCGTCCTCGAGACCGCGACGGCCGAGGTCATTCGTGAGGAGGACGACTACTCCGGCGTCCGCGTCCACGTCGAGGCATACCTGGCCAGCGCGAAGCTGCCGTTCCATGTCGACGTCAACGTGGGCGACCCGATCTGGCCGTCGCCGACAAGCGTGGCTGTGCCACGCCTGCGGGGCGGTGAGCCGATCGAGCTGCGCGGCTACCCGATGCACATGGTCCACGCCGAGAAGATCGTCACCGCCATCCAGCGCGGCACCGCGAACACCCGGTGGCGCGACTTCGGTGACGTCTGGAGCCTGTCGCGCCGGCACTCGCTCACAGCCGACGATCTGGCCCAGGCTGTCCATGAGGTCGCAAGCCACCGCAAGGCCACGCTCCGGCCGCTCGCCGAGGTGCTCGACGGGTACGCCGACGTGGGGCAGGCACGATGGGAGCAGTGGCGTCGCCGCACCAACTCCGACCACCTTCCCGAGCAGTTCGCCTCGGTCCTCGACGCCGTGATCGCGTTCGCCGACCCAGCGCTCTCAGGCGCGGTGGCGGGCCGGACGTGGAGGATCGACAGCGGAGCGTGGGAGTAGCGCCGAGAGGGTGGGGCCGGACGCCGGTGTTCGAGGTGGGTTCCGGCGAAGCCGCCGAGCTCGGCCGCCCCTGCGAGGGGCGTGGCCCCGGCCTTACATCGAATGGACGCATGCTACCGGCGGTAGTGGCTGCGCACCTGTCTCACGAAGGCGTGAGAGAGGACCGGCCGATGAAGGGTGGCGTGACCCTGTTCCGCGGCACCGGCGCGGCGGCGTGCCGGTACCTGGAGTCCGACCGCTCGACGGCGGATGAGTACTACTTGGAGAGCGGCATCGCGCTCGCGGAGCTCACCGTTACCGACGCCGCGGGCGAGGTCGTGGCGGAACGGTCGCTGGGGCCGGAGGAGTACGCCGCGTGGGTGGACTGGACCAATCCGCTCACCGGGACCTCGATGGGCACGCCCCGTCTGCCGGGTGACGGACGGCGAGGTAGTCCTCGGTTCGCGGAGATGGTCGTCAACACCCCGAAGTCCCTCTCGATCGCGGCCGCGCTCCAGCCGGAAGTCGCTGACGCCCTCGACGTCGCGCAGCGAGACGCAGCACACGAGATTCGTCGCTGGCTCGCGCAGCACTCGGTCACGAGGGTCGGTCCGCGTGGTGCGCAGGAAGTGGTGCCGGTGGAGAGGTTGCAGAGCGTTGCGGTGCTGCACCGCACGTCGCGCGCGGGTGATCCGCACCGTCACATCCACATCCAGATCGGCACCCGCGTCCACGCGGTGGGTCGGTGGCGGGCGTTGGACACGGCGGCGCTGTTCAAGCAGCAGAGCGCGATCCGCGCCCTCGGCACCGCCGTCGTCGCAGCACACCCGCACCTCGCAGCGGTGCTCCATCAGCACGGGCTCACGCTCGATCCGGTGACCGGGGAGGTGGTCGAGCTGGAGCCGTTCAACGCGGTCCTGTCCAAGCGCGCCGCCCAGGTGGAGCGCAACCTCGCGGTGTTCATGGCGGAATGGGACGCGGCGCATCCAGGACAGGTGGCGGGGCCGCTGGTACGTGCCCGGTTGCACGCCAAAGCCTGGGACTACCATCGGCCGAACAAGAAGCCCACCACGCTCGGTGGGCTGGGCAGCGAGGAAGGCTGGCGGCGCGAACTCACCAAGGCCGGCTACACCCCTGACGCACGCCAAGCGTCACCTCGCCACCCCGTCGAGCTTGATCAGTTGCGGGTGCAACAGCTCGCCGCGCGGGCGCTGGACCGCTGTGCCGCGGGCGCGTCGGCATGGACGGTCCACACCATCACCGAGCACGTCACCCGGATCATCACCGAGCACGGCGTCCGAGCCACAGGCGGGGGGCTGCGTGACCTGATCGCCGTCACGACGAGGCTGGCGGTCGAGGACTGTCTCTCGGTCCTCCCGCCCGGCACCGCCCAGCCTGAGCACGTCGCGCACCTGACCAGCCTGCGGGTCGTCGCCGCCGATACCGAGCTGCGCAACCTGCTCACCGCACGCGCCGAGACCCCGGTGACCGGTGCGCCTGATGTGAGCGGACTGGCCCACCAGCGTGGACTGGACGCTGATCAGGAACGCGCCGCCGCTGCGGTCGCGTCGGCCGCTCCGCTGGTGGTTGTGGAGGGTGCGGCCGGTGCAGGGAAGACGACGATGCTCGGCGTCGCCATCACAGCAGCGGCCGAGCAGGGCACGCGGATGCGAGTGGTGACGCCGACGAAGAAGGCCGCCGACGTCGCCGTCCAGGAACTCGGCGTCCCGGCTGACAGCGTGGCGGCACTGGTCTACGCCCACGGATGGCGGTGGAACGCCGACGGCGTCTGGACCCGCCTCCACATCGGCGACACCGACCCGGACACGGGTCGGACCTACGTCGGGCCACCCCAGGACGCCGTGTTGGTCCGGGGTGAGCGGATCGTGGTCGATGAGGCCGGGATGCTCGACCAGGACACCGCCCTGGCTCTCCTGCATGTCGCCGATGAAGCAGGTGCGAGCCTCGCGCTCGTCGGTGACCGCGCACAGCTGGCCGCTGTCGGTCGCGGCGGCGTACTCGACGTCGCCGCGTCGCTGGTCTCGCAGGTCTACGACATGGCGACCGTGCACCGCTTCCCCGACCCCGACTACGCCAGCCTGACCGTCCGGCTGCGACAGGGCGAGAACCCGGCCGGCCTGTTCGACCAGCTCCAGGCTCTCGGCCGCATCCAGCTGCACCGTAGCGGCGAGGACGTCCACGACGTCATCGCCGCCACGGCCCAGGTCGGAGATGCGGTCACGACGGCCACGAACGATGACGCCCGCGCCCTCAACGAGCGCATTCACCAGACGCGCGTCCAGTTGGGCGAGGTCGACGACACCTGCACGACCTTCGGGAGTGATGGGCTGCACCATCGGTGCGGGTGACGTGATCCAGACTCGCCGCAACGCCTCCGAGATCGGGGTGGGCAACCGGCAGACCTGGACCGTCCAACGGGTCGCCATCAACGGCGACGTGTTCGCCGCTGAAGCGGACAGTGGCCGGATGCACCAGCGGACGGTGCGATTGCCAGCCGAGTACGTGGCCGAGCACGCGCACCTTGCCTATGCGGCCACCGCCTACGGCGTGCAAGGAGCAACCGTCGACCGTTCGCACACGGTGCTGTCCGATGCGCTCGACGCATCGGGTGTCTACGTCGGCATGACCCGCGGACGTGAGCAGAACACCCTCCACATCGTTGCCACCGACCTCGACGACGCCCGACAGCAGTTCATCGAGGCGATGGCCCGTGACCGCGCCGACCGAGGACTCGCCGCTGCGGCAGCAGTCGCCCGCGAAGCCGTCGCCGGACTCGTGGCCGACGGTCCGGTGACGCTGGTCAACACCGAGCGTGCCCGGCTCCGAGGGTTCATCGAGAAGGCGGAGCAGGCAGCCAGACGTGGGGAGGATGCTCTGGCCGTCCTGATCCAGCAGGCGACGGGGCACCGGGCCGAGCGGGAGAGTCAGCAGCGGATGCCGCTGCCACCACCGCGCCGCGCCCGGTGCCCGCCGCGGACCAGAGCGGCGCGATGGGCCTGTGCTACGTCGTGATGGACGGCACCGGCGCCCCGATGCTGCCCTCGGAGACCGCCGGCCGGCCCGGCAAGGACGGCGCCCGGGCCGGCACCCGGGAAGTGAAGATCGGCTGCTTCTTCACCCAGCACGGCCGCGACCCTGCCACCGGTGAACCGGTCCAGGATCCCGGCTCCGCGAGCTACATCTCCACCTTTGCCCCCGCCGCGGACTTCGCCCGCACCGCCAAGGCCGAGTACCTGCGCCGCGGCTTCGACCAGATCCGCCAACCGGTCATCCTCGGTGACGGCGCCCACTGGATCTGGAACATCGCCGACACCCACTTCCCCGCCGCCACCCAGATCGTGGACTACTTCCACGCCCGCGAACACCTCGCCGACCTGACCAAGCTCCTCACGGCCGTCCTTAAGGACCCGATCACCTTCGAGCAGCACCTCATCGACCGCCTCGACCTGGGCGACACCGCCGCCATCGCCGAGGCCCTCACCGCCCTCGCCCTACCCCTCTGTGCCAACCTTGAGTAAGACACCCGGACAGTCCGGATCGGTGTCGTAGAGGGCGGGGAGGAGTTCCCCAGGATGAGTACGACGATGACGGCGCCCGCCGGGGCGGGGCAGTCTGTTTCTAT